>NZ_JBEZZB010000001.1:78576-229189 GCF_040638955.1 Actinoplanes sp. NPDC024001 | reverse complement strand
GGCATTCCTGCACGACTACAACCACCATCGACCCCACACCGCCATCGGCAAACGCGCACCCATCACCCGGTTGAACAACCTGGCTGGACATCACATCTAGAAGAACCCTTATCGGTACGGGCTGCGGGGGTGCCCGGAAACTACGCCGCCCGTGGCTACCCCGCGGCCTGCGCACGGCGCTCGCATGCAGCGCGACCGCCGGGCGTAAGCAGGTGGTTGCGCTTCAAGACACCCCGCTGACCGCTTCCTGGACAGGCCGGCCTGCCTGCATGCCGCCCAGTCTCAACGATGAGCTCTGTCCGAGGACCCGCGCCGGCCGGAGACGCCGCTGGCTGCCTCTGCCTGTCTTGCTTGCTTTGTGCGCTGTACCAACCTTGCCCGCATATGGTTCTGCTGGCCTACGGCCTGCGCCCGGTTCGCTTCCCGTTCTCCGGCATGTCGTTCTGGCTGGTCTGCGGACCGCATTTGGTTCGCTTGCCGTTCTCCGGTATGCCGTCCTGTCTGGTCTGCGGAGTGCGTCCGTTCGCTTCCCGTTCTCCGCGATGCCGTTCTGGCTGGCCCGCGGACTGCGTCCGGTTCGCCTCGTGTTCTCCCGCATGCCGTTGCTGCGGTTCCGATCGAAACCTGCGCCACGCCGGGTCGCGGCGTTGCCGCGGCCCCCGTCCGGCGTGACGGGCGTTTCGTGTGGATTAGCTGTCGTCGTCGACCTGGTAGTCAGGCGCCGTCGTCCGGCTGCCGGTGGTTGGTGACGAGCTGTTCGATGTGCCGGGTCTTGCCGGCCGAAGCTTTCTGCACGGTTTCCACAATCGTGCGGGCGAGCGTTTCGACGTTCCATTCCCGGCATGCCTGCTGATTCAGCCGCAAATCGATCAGCCGTCCGTCGGCATCCACAGTCGCGCTCACCGCGCCATCCGGCGACTCGGCGCTGACCTGCATGGTTGCCAGGCTTCGCTGCAGTTCGTCCACTCCGGACCGGAGTTCCTCATAGCGTCCGTAGACGTCTTCCAGATCGGTGCGCAGGTCCTGATCCGCTGTTTCAGTCACGGTTCTTCCTCCGTTCGCCGCGACAGGGGGCGACGTGACAATACCCAAGATCAGCGACGTTGCGTATTCCGGCAACTTCGTAACGCACACGAAAAGAGAGCCTTATCGAAATACCTCTCTTTAAAGTGACGAAGCGACTCCGTTTCGTGCTCACTCAGAGTGATCAATAACACTGTCGGCCAATCCCGGTCACCGGCCGTCCCCAAGCCGACCGACGGATTTCCTCGCTGGTGGAGTGTCCACACCGGATGTAGTCCGAGGCGCCACACGCGAGGGCTGTCCTGTCACTCTGGGTGGAGACTTAACAGAATCCAGCAGGAAGTGACGCGCCGTCGCAGTCCCAAAACCCGGACACCCGGATTCAGTCGCCGATCCGGAAACCGCACGCTATTCGGTCCCCGACGCCCTAATCAGGCGCACCCGCCATCCACGGATGCAAACAGTCCGGCCATGAGGAATCCGGCGCGGTCGCCGATCAGCCTGATCCAGGGGTGAGTCGGCACGGTGCCAACGAGGGCGGGCAAGCGGATGCCGTCGTCAGCCGACCTGCCGTGCCTACCGTCCGCGACACAGCACTTCGTGGCAGCCGATCAACTCCGGCCGGCCTTGATGCACCTTATGGCGGCTCGATCAGGCACCTGACGGCCAGCCGAGCTTGCCGGGCTGGCGTTGATACACGTTATGGCCGGTGGATTCGGTCTATGAGTGCCTGCCCAGCCTGCCGTGATGCCGCCCAGCTCAAGGGGACTTCGCCAGTACCGGAGATACGGCCGCACCCGCGCCGCCCCGCACCCGGCAGTTGGCCGCGGACGGGCGGTTAGCGGCCGTGGGCCTTGGGGCGGCGTTCGCTGCGCTGTGGCTGGTGTCGCTGGAGGCCACGCTGGGCTTGGTCGGCGGGGGGCGATGGTGCGTTCTAGCGGCGGTGCCGATGCCGCACGGTGCGTGCATGGCGGATGCGTCGCCATGCTGTGCTGGTCAGCGCGTTGACCGCCGGGTTGCGCCTGGTTTGCGAGCTATGCCACGCCGAGGCGAATCGAAGCAGGAAGTGTCGCGCTGCGGCTGGTGGCGCCGCGATGTTGTGCAGCGCCTGGCCGGCGGGCGCGATGTCGTGCCGTTGCCGGTCCGCGCGTTGAATGCCGTGCCGTGGCTGGTTAACGGATGCAAGGCTGTGGCTGGCCTGCGCGTTGGATGCCGGGAGATGGCTGCGCGTTGGATGCCTGGCGGGGAAGCTCGCGGGTGCGATGCCGGTCCGCGCGTTGGATGCCGCGCCGCGGCCGGTCAACGGATGCAAAGGCTGCGACTGACCCGCGCGTCGGAAGCCGGGCGGGGCCGCTCGGCGGCGTGATGCCGTGCCGCTGCTGGTCGGCGGTTGGATGACGCGTTGCGCCGAGGGCGACGGGTGTAAGCCCGCAGCTGTGGTTGGCCTGCGCGTTGGATGCCGGGAGATGGCAGCTCGGCGGGCTGAGGGTGCAGCCCCGCCGCGCAGCGGGTTGGTGGCCTGTCGGCCGCACCGCCTGCTGGCTGCCTGGAGAAGGGCATGACGCCCTGCGCGACCGACGCCGCGCAGGGCGATGCCAAGCGTCGCCGAACCCCGGAAGGGTCAGTCGAACAGGTTGTGGAGGAAGCTGCCCCGCCGCCGGTAGTGGCCGTGGTGCTGCTGCCGGTAGTGGCCGTGGTGGCCGTAGGGCCGGGCGCCGTACGGAGCGGCGGCCGCGGGGGGATAGGCGTGCGGCTGCGGGCTGCCGTAACCGGGCGGCGGCGGGGGCGGGGGCACGTAGCCGCCGCCGTGGGGCTGCTGGTGGGGTGCGGGGGGCGGAGGCGGCGGGGCCTGGCCGGCGCCCGCGGGCCGCGCGTTCCAGCTCTGCTCGGCCGCGAAGAGTTTTTCCAGCTCACCGCGGTCGAGGAAGATTCCGCGGCACTCGGTGCACTGGTCGATCGTGACGCCGCTGCGCTCGTAGACCCGCATCTCGCCGTGACACTTGGGACAGGTCATCTGCATTTCATTGACGGTACAAGGCTGTGTCACCCCGTGGGGCCGTTGTAGCTGTGTGGTTGCTGAGTGCGTCGACCCAAAGAAGGAACGCGGCGGGGTAGAGCAGGTAACCGAATCGGGTGGTCGGCATCAGCAGGATCGCGGTGAGCAGGCCGAAACCGCAGAACAGTGCGGCGGCGCCCGCGGTGCGGGGCGGGCGGCGAAGGAGCAGCAGGGCGATGACGGCGCCGGCGGCCACCAGCAGGCCGGCGGCGAGGATGCGGCCGCCGGGGAGGGACTGGGCGATCAGGTAGCCGGGGAACGGCGACTGGGCGGGGCTGGTGACCAGGCCGTGCCCGAGGGGGAAACGCAGCACGTTCTCGATCAGCGCGTCGGGGTCGGCCAGCAGCGGCGGCAGCAGGGCCAGGACGGGCAGGCCGAGCGCGGGTGGCAGGAAACGGCGCCAGTTGCCGGTGGCGACGGCCAGCACGGCGAGCACGGCCAGCACCGGCAGGGCGAACAGCTTGCAGGCGGCCGCCGCGCCTACGGCGGCGCCGGACCAGCCATAGCGCCCGGTGGCAGCCAGGGCGAGCGCGAGCAGACACAGAGCGAGTACGGGAATGTCGTCACCCCCGGTGGCCAGCGTCAACGCGGTAACCGGCAGGACCGTGGCGGCCTGGATCGCTCGTACCCGGCCGGGGCCGGAACGCAGCAGGGCGACCGCCGTGCCCAGCGCGACCACCGTGGCGATCGCGAACCAGATGCGCGAGTCGGTCCACCAGTGGTCGCCGGCGGCGGCACGCGGCAGACCGAAGATCGCCATGCCGGGCTGGTAGGGGCGGTAGCCGAGGAGCCGCTCGTCGAGCGGGATCGCGGCGATCTCCGCGCGGCTCAGGTACGGCGTGCCGCTGTGCAGCAACGACTCACCCATGTGCTCGACGACGACCACCTCCTCCTGGGCCCGGTCGGTGCGGCCGCCGGCGCGCTGCACCGCCTGGATCACGAGCGGGAGCAGGGCCACCGCCGCGTAGGTGAGCCAGGCGATCGCGGCGCGGGCCTGTGGGCGGCGCAGCACCAGTTGGCCGGCCACGACGAGGGCGGCGACCAGATATCCACAGGCGGCGACCGCGCCCCAGGCTCGATGCGGCAGCAGCGTCGAGGTCAGCGCGGTGATCAGAGCGAAGATCGCGGAGAGCGAGTACAGGGCGAGGTCGGCGGCGAGTCCCCCGGCCGCCCGGTCGATGCGTACGAGCAGGCTGCCGGTCTTCGTCACGCGGGCAAGTGTGGCAGAGGCGCGGTACCCCCGCCGGAGGCCCGGCGAAGCGGCAGCCGGACCACGGACCCGGCGTCGTGCAGGGCGGCCGCGAGCACGCCGGGCTGCCCGCCGGAGCCGCGCTGCAGCACGCCGAGGAAACGCGCCGCCGAGTACGGCCGGGCGAACAGCTGCCCCTGACCGGCGAGGCAGCCGAGTCCCCACAGCGCGCGCCGCTGCGGTTCGCTCTCCACCCCCTCGGCGACGACCGTGAGGTGCAGGTTGCGGGCCAGGTCGACGGTGGTGCGGATCACCGCGGCCGCCTCGGTGGAGGTTTCCACCGCGGCGACGAACGCGCGGTCGATCTTCAATTGGTGCACCGGGATGCGGGACAGCACGGAGAGGGACGAAACGCCCGTACCGAAATCGTCGATGGCCAGCCGGACGCCGGCGTTGCGCAGCTCAGCCAGGGTTCGCTCGACGACGTCGAGCTGGCTGATGGTGAGCGTCTCGGTGAGTTCCAGGATGAGCCGGTTCGGGGGGACCTCGTGGCGGGTGAGCCGGCTGAGCACCGCTTCCGGGAAGGTCGGGTCGAGCAGGCTGCGCGGCGAGACGTTGACCGCCACCGGCAGGTCGAACCCGGCTTCCCGCCAGGACTCCATGGCGATCAGCGACTGTTCGAGCACCGCGTCGGCGAAAGCGGGCAGCTGACCGGAGCGTTCCACCGTCTCCAGGAACTGCACCGGCGTGAGGTTGCCCTGGTCGGGGTGATGCCAGCGAGCCAGCGCCTCGGCGGCGATCACCTCGCCGGAGCCCAGGTCGACGATCGGCTGGAAGTCCACAGCGAACTCGCGCTCGGTGACCGCGCGGTGCAGTTCGCCGGTCAGCATGAGCCGGTCAAGGTCTGACGTGTCGCGCGTGTGCGCGTAGACGACGGTCTGCTCACACGAGCGTTTCGCCTGGTACATGGCGATGTCGGCGCGGCGCATCAGCTCCTCGACGCTGCCCGAGCCGGCCGCCATCGCGATCCCGCCGGCCGCCTCGACGGTGATCTTCATGCCTTCCACCTCGATGCCGGGGCCGAGGGCGGTCAGCATGCCGGTGGCGCGGTGGTTGGCCAGGGCGGGCGTGGGCAGGCCGGTGAGCAGCACCGCGAACTCGTCGCCGCCGAGCCGGGCGACCAGGTCGCCGGGGGCGGCCGCGTCACGCAGCCGGTCCGCCACCTGGCGCAGCACGTCGTCGCCGGCGGCGTGCCCGAGCGTGTCGTTGACCTCTTTGAAGTGATTCAGGTCGATCAGCAGCAGGGCGAACATGCCGTCGTGGCCGGCGGCCTGCAGGAGCTGGCCGGCCCGGTCGTAGAGGCGGCGGCGGTTGGCCAGGCCGGTGAGCGGGTCGTGCGAGGCGGCGTGGGCGTTCTCCGCGGCGATGCGGGCCAACTCCGCATATGCCTCGGCGTTGCGGATCGCGGTGCAGACCGCGGAGGCGAAGGTCCGCAACTTGTACTGCTCGACCTCGGTGAGGCGGACCGTGCCGCCGAAGGAGAGCCGCAGCACGCCGACCCGGACGCTGCCGTCGTGCGCGACAAGATCCACAGTGGTCTCACCCGGCCGTGCCGGGGAACCGGTGAGTGATCCGTCGGAGAGCACCTCGGCCTCGGTGGCCCGGACCGTGCGGTCGGCGCCGGGCAGGTCGATCGCGGCCTCGGCCGCGGAGAAGATCTGGGCCGCCCGGATGGTCGCCGAGTGCAGGACCTGGGTGAGGTCGACGGCGTTGAGCTCGTCGGTCGCTTTCGCCAGGCGCTGCCACGACTCGCGTTCCTCGCGGGTGCGGACACTGCGGGACTGCCACAGGTGCATACAAGCCACAACGAGCGGGACGACGAGGAGAAGCAGCAGGTGAAGATCGCTGGCCAGCAGGCCGATCATCAGGAGCGCGGCACCGAGCCGGAAGAGGTAGCCGACGAGCTTGATGCCGAGGTTGTGGCGTGCGGCCTGCTTGATGCTCGTTCCGGTGCTGACCGCGACCACCGGCAGGTAGGCCAGATTGTCCACCAGGATCGCGGCACAGAGCGCGAGAGTGGTGGGGATGATCGTCAGCTGCGGGTCGGTGAGACTCGGCTGGACGCCGCACGCGATGTAGACCGCGGCCGCTGCGCCGGCGGTCAACGCCTCCTTGGCGATCGCGAACACGGTCTTGAGTGGGCCGCGCGAGGTCAAGATCTTGAGAACGGCCGCGCCGAGGACGGCACAGAGCAGAACCCACGGCGCCGGCAGCAGGACCAGGCCGACCAGGACCGGGATCTCACCCCAGGTCGACGTGTCCAGGGTGGACTTCAGGCGCACGTGAATCCGCACGCGGCCGGCGACGACCACCAGGACGGCGAGCAGTGCCAGCGCGGCCGGGTGGGGAACCGGCTGCGGGTGGGCGATGGCATGCGCTGTTATCGCTGCCGCGGCACCGACGCCGAACACGACGACGAGACCGACGAGCAGCCGAAGCCGCTGCGCGGTCACGTCGTCATCGGTACGAGTCTCAGTCATCGGATCCTGATCGCTGTGCACGACGGGATCGTCGCTCGAACTCAAGGTAGTGGATGCGCGACTCTGCGCGCACCTGACCGTTTCAGTTCCAGTCGTTCTGCCGCATGACTTTTCTCCTCATCCATGCCGAGCGCCGGGACTCACGTGGGTCCACCTGCGCCGCTGCCCTTGCTGTCCGTCGCGACAGGACAGACGCTAAGGCGGAGAGGCTGTCGGTTTCCAGTGGATCGTGTCGGTATGCGCATAATGCGAGAATGGTGCGGCCGGCTGTTACCGACAGTTTCTGAATGGAAACACAGCGCTATTTATTCACGACCCGGAGAATTGTTCTCACTATGCGTCCGACCCCATCTGAGCAGTACCGAAAGCATGACGACCGGGTATGGACAAAGTGTGAAGCCGATACGGCAGAGATGCGAACGCGATACCGTCTCCGGCTCTATAAGCTCCCGGTATGCCCCAGGAATTCCAGCTGACTCACGTCGACGAGGCCGGTGCGGCCCGCATGGTCGACGTGTCCGCCAAGACCGTGAGCGACCGGCGTGCGGTCGCCGCCGGCCGGGTCCGGACCACCGCGGAAGTGATCGACCTGCTGCGCCGCGACGGCCTGCCGAAAGGTGACGCGCTCGCGGTGGCCCGCCTGGCCGGGATCATGGGCGCCAAGAAGACACCCGATCTGATTCCGCTGTGTCACCCGATCGGGCTGCACGGCGTGACCGTGGAACTGGAGCCGACCGACACCACGGTGGAGATCACCGCGACCACGAAGACCGCCGACCGCACCGGTGTCGAGATGGAGGCCCTCACCGCCGTTGCGACGGCCGGCCTCGCGATGATCGACATGATCAAGGCGGTGGACCCGGCGGCCAGCCTGGAAGCGGTCCGTGTGTTGCGCAAGCAGGGCGGCAAGACCGGAGATTGGGTACGCCCGGAGGACCGCCCGTGAAGGCCAGCGTGATCGTCGCGTCCAACCGTGCCGCGGCCGGTGTCTACGCCGACACCAGTGGCCCCCGCCTCGTCGCCGGGCTGCGTGAGCTGGGCTGCGAAGTGGACGAGCCGGTCGTGGTCCCGGACGGGGATCCGGTCGCCGAGGCCCTGCGGACGGCCGTCGCCGACGGGGTGGACGTCGTGCTGACCAGCGGCGGAACCGGCGTCACCCCGACCGACCGCACTCCCGAGGCGACCCGGCCGCTGCTCGACTTCGAGATCCCGGGCATCGCCGAGGCGATCCGTGCCTACAGCCGGGACCGGGTGCCGGCCGCGGCGCTGTCCCGCGGACTGGCCGGTGTGGCCGGGCGCACATTGATCGTCAACCTGCCCGGATCCACCGGCGGTGCGAAGGACGGGCTCGCCGTGCTGGGCCCGTTGTTGGCGCACACCGTCGACCAGATCCGGGGTGGGGATCACTAGTCTGTCTGGTGTGAGCGCTGCTGAGCAGAATCTGCCGGTCGACTGGGAGCAGGCGCGCCGCCTGGCGTACCGGGCGGGCCGGGACGCCGCGGCCGGTGCCGAGGAGATCGCGCTGGCGGAGGCGGACGGCCGCACCCTGGCCGAGCCGCTGCGGACCCTCACCGACCTGCCGGCCTTTCCCACGTCGAGCATCGACGGCTGGGCGGTCCGCGGCGCCGGCCCGTGGCGGCCGGTCGGCCGGGTGCTGGCCGGTGGGACGCCGCCGCCGCTGACCGGTGACGGCACCTGCGTCGAGATCGCCACCGGCGCGATGGTGCCCGACGGCGCCTCCGCCCTGGTCCGGATCGAGGACTCGACCAACACCGGCGGCCTGGTCTCCGGCGAGCCGCGCCGGGTCCCCGACTGGCGGCTGCCCGGCGAGGAGGCAAAGCAGGGCGAGGAGTTGCTGCCGGCCGGGACGGCCGTCGACCCGGCGGTCGTCGGCGTCGCCGCCACCTGCGGTTACGAGACGCTGCGGGTCTTCCCGGAGCTGCGCGCCGCGCTGCTGGTCTTCGGCGACGAGCTGCTCACCTCCGGCCCGCCCGGGTCCGGCCGGGTCCGCGACTCGCTGGGCCCGCAGGTGCCCGGCTGGCTGCGGCGTTACGGCGCGACCGTGGCGGGCGTGACCGGCCCGGTCAAGGACACCCTGGCCGCGCACCTCGACGCGATCCGCGCCGGGCTGGAGGCCGCCGACCTGGTCTGCACCACGGGCGGCACCATGCACGGCCCGGTCGACCACCTGCACCCCGCGCTCGCCGAGCTCGGCGCCGAATACATCGTGAACACCGTCGCGGTGCGGCCCGGCTTCCCGATGCTGCTCGCCCGGGTGCCCGGCCCGGACGGCCGGCCGCGGTTCCTCGCCGGTCTGCCCGGCAACCCGCAATCAGCGGTGATCGCCCTGGTCACGCTCGTCGCCCCGCTGCTGGCCGGGCTGCGCGGGCGGGAGCTGCCGGAGCTGCCCCGGGTGGAGGCGGCGAGCCCGGTGCCGGGTCGCGGTAACTTCACCCACCTGGCCCTGGCCGCTCTGGACGCCGACGGCCGCGCCGCGAAGCCGGTCGGGCACGTCGGGTCGGCGATGCTGCGCGGGCTGGCCAACGCGCACGGCTTCGTGGTCGTCCGGCCCGGCACCCAGGCCGAGGCCGGCGATCTGGTTCCCTTCCTGCCCCTTCCGCTGCTGCCCGGGGAGCGATCGTGACAGTTACCGCTGGAGTGGTGGCGCGTGCCGAGGTCGTCGACGAGACGCTGGACCTGGCCGCGCACGAGGCGGCCGTCGCCGACCGCAAGGCCGGCGCCGTCGTCTCCTTCCAGGGCGTCGTCCGTGACCACGATCACGGCCGGGGCGTGACCCTGCTGGAGTACGAGGGCCACCCGAGCGCCGCCGCGATCCTGCGTGAGGTGGCCGAGAAGATCGCCGCCGACCCGGACGTCTACGCGGTCGCCGTGTCGCACCGGATCGGCACGCTGCAGATCGGTGACGTCGCCCTGGTCGCCGCGGTCAGCACGGCCCACCGGGCGGCGGCTTTCGCGGCCTGTGCCCGCCTGGTCGACGAGGTCAAGGCGCGGCTGCCGATCTGGAAGCGCCAGGTCTTCCTGGACGGCACCGACGAGTGGGTCAACTGCCCCTAGCTTCTGGCTCCCCGCGGCACCGGGATCGCGGGTGGCCGCTTCACCGGGCGGCGGACCGGGATCGCCGACGCGCTGCCGTGCCGCCAGGGCAGCGCGTTGACCAGCAGGATCAGTGCGAGCGCGAGGCCGGTCCAGCCGTAGGCCCAGTGCGGGGCGGCGAGCAGCAGGACGTAACAGAGCAGGGCGACCACGGCGAAACCGGCGCCGGCGAACCGGGCCGAACGCGGCAGCCGCACGCTCAGCCGGCGGCGCATCGCCGCGTCGGCCAGGATCAGCACGGCCGGGATCAGCCAGACCGTCTCGGCCTGCCCGGTGACCGGTCCGGCCACCGCGCCGGTGAGCGCGACCAGGGTGAACGCGGCGATCTCGTCGCCGTCGGCGTGCGCGGAACGGGCCCGGATCAGGCCGACCGCCAGCATCAGCACCCCGAACGAGAACCAGACCAGCACCGGGGGCGTGGCGAACCCGTAGAGCCGGGCCAGCACGCCGGCCAGGGACTGGTTGTCCGGCGCGCTGATCGGCGCCACCCGGTCCAGTTCCCACAGGACCGTGCCGTACCAGGTCAGGGTCTCGTCGGGGGCGATGAGCAGGGCGCCCAGCGTGACCGCGACGGCGGTGCCGAGCGCGGTCAGGGCGGCCCTTCGCTGCCGGGTGATCAGCAGATAGCCGATGACCAGGACGGGAGCCATCGAGAGCGCGGTGGCCAGGCCGGTGCCGACGCCGGCCCAGGCGCCGGTCGCCCAGGCACGGCGTGCCCGAGCGTACGGCGAGCGGTCCCGCGCCGACTGCGAGGCGGGGCGGGCCGGCCACCAGGTCGCCCGGCTCCGTGCCCAGGCGGCCCGGCGCAGTGCCACCAGGTCGGCCACGACCAGCCCGAAGAGCAGCAGGTCGGGGCGGCCGAGGCCGAACGTGGCGCGGACCGGGCCGGTGAGCATCGCCAGGGTCGCCACGGCCAGCACGACCGTGGAGCGGCGGTGGCCGTATCGCCGGGCGATCGGGCCGGCCAGTATCACCGTCGCCAGCACCAGCGCGGTGACGCCGGCGAGCGCGAGCAGCCATCCGGCGACGGGCAGCGGGAGGACGGCGAGGGGCGTCAGCAGCAGGGCGAGGGCCGGGGAGAGGGCGGCGCTGGTCTCGCCACCGGGGACGCGGTAGGCGTACAGGCTGTCGCCGGCCAGCCAGCCCCGGATCGCCGCCAGTTCCACGGCCAGCGTGCTCAGCCCGTACCGCTGAATGCAGACAGTGATGAGTGCGAGCGCGCCGAGGCAGCCGAGAGTGGCCACCGTGATCCGCGTGCGCGCAGCGCGACGCGCACCCCTGTCGATTGCCGGCATGGCGCGACCCCCGTCTCGTCCCCCGGGCACGGCACGACGTGTCGCTCTGGCCCGCCCGGGTTTCGCAACGAAACGGGCGGGAGAGACGGCAGGTCGCAAGCCGGGCGGAAGCGAGCTTAGAAGGCGCAGACCGACCGCGCGGCCCCTCGTCCGCTTTAACGCAAAGGCCGCTTATAGGTTGTTATTCGGGCAATCCAGACAGACTCGGTTGCGCACACCGGGTGCGCCAACCGGTTCACGCCTGCGGCGCGAGACCGGATCAGCCCGGCAGCTTGCGAGCGGCGGTCGCGGAGATCGCGGCGATCTTCGCTTCGCGCTTCGCGGTACGCATCGCGCGCCGCACCGAGCGTTGGGACCGGTCGACGGCGTGACTCAGCGTGCGCTGGCTGCGGTCCACGGCGTGGGTCGTGCGGTACCGCAGACTCGGCCGGCCCTCGGTGTCCGCCGCGGCGAGCAGCAGGCCGCCGAGCAGGCCCAGGTTCTTCAGGAAGTGCACCTGCTGGCCGGCCCGCTCCTCCTTGGGCACCGCCCAGAACGGGTGGCCGGCGACGGTGGTCGGGATCAGTCCGGCCGCCAGGAAAGCCGCGGCGGGACGGGTGAAATGTCCGGTCGCCAGCGCCAGCCCGGCGACCACGTCGCCCGCCGCCTTCGCCCGGACCAGCGTCTCCGGATCGGTGGGCAGGCGTGGATCGGTCTTCTCCAACAGCGGACCGACCCGGTCGGTGACCCGGCGAGCCGCCTGGACGCGGCCCTCTCCGGGACTGATCAGCACGCGGACCCCGCTGATCACGAAGATCGAGGCGAGCATGGCTCGGGCTGCAGTGCGAACGGGCTTCATGGATTTCGTTATACCCGTAACGGCGTGCTCACACCGGCTGCGTTCTGAGGTATCGGCCGAAGTGCGGGACGGTGAACGCCACCGTGCCGCGCTCGCCCGAGTAAATGAGTCCCTTTTTGATCAGCGCGTCCCGGGCCGGCGAGAGGCTGGCGGGCTTGCGGCCCAGCGACGTCGCGATGTCCGAGGTCGGCACCGCCGCGTCCATGTCGTTGCCGGGATCGCTGGAGAGCGCGGCCATCGCGCGCATGTACTCCCGCTCGGCCGGCGTGGCCCGCTCGAACCGGGAACCGAAGAACCCGACCGCCAGCTCGCCTTCGGCCTCGGGCGCGGCGACGCGGACATCGTCCGCGGTGATCGGCGTCTGCGGCGCGTGGTCCCAGGTCGCTTTTCCGTACGCCTGCACGAAGTACGGGTACCCACCGGACTTCTCGTAGAGCAGGTCGAGCGCCTCCTGGTCGTAGTCGACGCCCTCGCGCTCGGCCGGCACCCCCAGCGCCAGATCGGCCGCGTCCCGGTCGAGCCGGTCGATCCGCTGGTAGCGGAAGAGGCGCTCGGAGTAGGACTTGGCCGCGGAGAGCACCGCCGGCAGGTGCGGCAGCCCGGCGCCCACCACGATCAGCGGGGCGCCCAGCTGGGAGAGCTCGTGGCAGGCCGCGCAGAGCGCCGACACGTCGGTCGCGCTCAAGTCCTGCATCTCGTCGATGAACAGGGCGATGCCGGTGCCCACGTCGGTGGCGAGCGAGGCGGCGTCGGTGAAGAGCTCGACCAGGTCGATCTCGATGTCGCCGGAGTCAGCGCGGCCGCGGGCCGGCGGCACGTCGATGCCCGGAGCCCAGCGGTCGCGCAACTTCGCGTTACCGTCGTTGGAGCGCAGCGCGAAGGCCTTGAGTACGCCGAGCACCTCGTCCACCCGGTCCGGGTCGCGGTGGTGCGGGGCCAGCTCGCGGATCGCCATGTGCAGCGCGCCGGAGACCGGGCGGCGCAGCGACTGGTCCGGTCGAGCCTCGATCTTGCCGGTGCCCCAGAGCCGGCCGATCGCCGCCGAGCGCAGCGTGTTGAGCAGCACCGTCTTGCCGACACCGCGCAGGCCGGTGAGCACCAGGCTGCGCTCCGGGCGGCCGCGGGCCACACGTTCCAGGACGACGTCGAAGGCGTCCAGCTCACGACCGCGCCCGGCCAGCTCGGGTGGGCGCTGGCCGGCGCCGGGAGCGTAGGGATTCCGCACCGGATCCACGCGTAGCACCGTATCGGGCCATCTAGCGTCAACGCTAGAGTTTGCTCTCGATATCGCTCTACGGTCGTCTAGCACTGAGGCTAGATCACGCTAGACGGGCCCATACTCCTTGAGGCACAGGACGAAATCGACGTCGTCGTACTCTGTGTCGTAGTAGTACCAGTTGGTGTAACCCGTCACCTTCGCGCACTTGCTCATCGCGTCCTTGTCGCCGGTCGTGCGCCCGTCGATTCGCTTCAGCACCTGGTAGGTGTTCGCCGCGCAGATCACGATCCGCAGTTTCGGCTCGGCGTTGCTGCCCTCGTTCTGGACGCACTGACCCTTCACGGCGAACCGAGCGTCCTCGCTGGTCTGCGGGCGCGGGCCGTAAACCGGGGCGGCGGACGGCGCGGCGGCCGGCGTGGGTTTCTTCTCCTCGCGGCCCAGCAGAAACCAGGCGGTCGTGGCGAGACCGCCACCGACCAGCACGCTCAGGAACGCCACCAGGGCACCCATCGCGAAACCCCGCCGGACCGGCTGCGGCGACGGCCAGGGCTGGGCGGGTGCGGCGTACGGCTGCTGCTGGGGGATCTGTGCCGGTGGGGTCCAGGACGGCTCTTGGCCCTGCCAGGGGTCGGACGGTTCCGCGTACGGCTCGTCGGGGCTGTTACCCGGCCATGGCGGACCGGGGTACGGCCCGTTCTGCGACATCGGGTCCCTCCTTCGCTGCCTGCCACCGTAGCGTGCGGATCGGAACCTGCCCGTGCCGGAATCGCGGGGACGAATCGTACCGGCTGTCGGCAATGTGATCCCGGTCCGCCCGGCGGGACGTTACGTTCCACGATCGTGTCGACACCAATCGTGATCATGGCGGCGGTCTTCGGTGGGGCGGCGGCCGCGTTCCTGCCCCGGGTGGCGGATCGGCTGGCGGTCCCGTACGGAGAGGCGTCGCGCACCGCCTGTGCCCGCTGTGGCCGGCGTTTCCCAGCCGGGGTGACCGGCTGGATCCGCGCCGGCGCGGCCTGCGGCTGCGCCCGCGGTGCCCGGCCGGTGATCGCATCCGCCCTGGTGGCAACGGTGCTGACGGTCGCGCTCGGTCCGGTGCCGCGCCTGCCGGTGCTGCTGGTCGCCGGGGTCCTCGGCGCGCTGCTGGCGATGATCGACGTGCGCTGCCTGCGGCTGCCCGACCCGCTGGTGTGCGGCCTCGCGGTGAGCGCCGGGGTGCCGCTGGCGCTGCTCGCACCGGAGCGGATCGGCACGGCGCTGGCCGCCGGGGCCGTCGTCGGCCTGGCCTATCTGGCGATCGCCCTGCTGCCGGGGCGTGGACTCGGACTGGGCGACGTCAAGCTCGGCGCGGTGCTGGGGCTGCTGCTCGGGTTCGGTGGCTGGCCGGCGGTCGCCGTCGGGCTGGGCGCGGCGCACCTGCTCAACGGCGTGGTGGCGGGCTGGCTGCTGATCAGCGGGCGGGCGCGGGGTGCACGCGCCCTGCCCTTCGGGCCGGCCCTGCTGACCGGTGCGCTGATCGGCCTGGTCGCGGTCTGAGCCGCGGTCACAGCAGCCGCAGCTGCCGGTCCCTCGGGCGGCTCGGCGCGGACTCGCCCAGGCGCTCGAACAGACCGGAGTCGATCACGTCGAGGAACGGCGTCGGGGCCTGCTCCCGCTCACTGCCGTGCCGGGTCCGCTTCGCCGAATGGCTCACGAACAGGCGGTCCTGGGCGCGGGTGAGGCCCACGAAGAAGAGCCGCCGTTCCTCGGCGACGTCGTCGTCGGACGGGGTCTGACCCGGCCAGCGCAGCGGCAGCAGACCGTCCTCGCAGCCGACCAGGAAGACCACCGGGAACTCCAGGCCCTTCGCGGCGTGCAGGGTCAGCAGGTTGACCGCCTCGGCACGCGGGTCGAGGGCGTCCACCTCGGCGCCGGTCGCCAGTTGCTGCAGGAACAGCGGCAGGTCCTCGCCGACCCGGTGGGCCAGCGGCATCAGCAGATCCGCGGCCGCCCACACGTCCTCGGGGGCGATCTGGTCGCCGTCCAGGGTGGGTGCCGCGTACCTCTGCGCCAGCAGCTGCGCGGCCTGCTTGACCCGCACCGGCAGCGGCCCGGCCGGGCCGCCCGCGTGCCGCAGCTCGCGCGCGATCACCTGGACGCCGGCGCGGTCGCGCAGCCGGTTGTGCGAGCGCTTCTGCACCGGGATGCCGGCCCGGGACAGCGCTTCGACGATCGGGCCGGACTGCGCATCGGTGCGGTACAGCACCGCGATGTCCGAGAACGACAAGTTGCCGACGGGGGTGGCGCGGGAGTCGACGCGTCCCGAGTCGAGCGAGCGGTGGGACAGGCCGCCGACCAGCTCGTCGATCGTGCGCACCACGAAATCGGCCTCGTCCGAGACGCTGCGCGCCGGGTAACGGCCCACCAGCGCGGCCTCCGGATCCAGCCGGGCCGGATCCAGCCGCCGGCCGTTCACCAACGACGACGGGGCGATGGCCTGCACGGCGGCGGCCAGGATCGGCGCCGACGACCGGTAGTTGCGGGTCAGGCGGACCAGGCGGGCGTCGACGAAGTCCTGGTTGAAGCGGAGGAAATACCGTACGTCGGCGCCGCGGAACGAGTAGATGGCCTGGTCGGGGTCGCCGATCGCGCACAGGTTGCCGTCCGCCGGGCTGAGCAGGCGCAGCAGCTCGTACTGCAGCTCGTCGACGTCCTGGTACTCGTCCACGAAGATCCACTGCCAGCGCCGGCGGTACTTCTCGACCAGCGCCGGGTCCTCGCGCAGCAGCGCCACCGGCACGCTGATCAGGTCGTCCAGGTCCACCAGATCCTGCTGGCGCAGCAGCTTGCGGTAGGCGCTGTCGTCGTCGCCGGCCTGCTCGCGGGCCTGCGCCTGCTCCTGCTCGTCGGCGATCCGCCAGCCGGAGCCGAGGCCGGCCGCCTTGGCGTTCTCCTTCAGCACGGTCAGGCCGAGCGAGTGGAACGTGCCGACCGTGATGTCCTCGGCCACGTCACCGAGCAGCGCCTCGAGCCGCTCCTTCAGCTCGGCGGCAGCCCGCCGGGTGAAGGTGATCGCCAGGCAGCGCTCCGGGAAGACACCCAGCTCGGCGCAGAGGTACGCGATGCGGTGCGTCAGCGTCCGGGTCTTGCCGGTGCCCGGGCCGGCGACGATCAGCAGCGGACCGCCCGGCGCGGACGCGGCCACCCGCTGCATCGCGTCGAGCCGGTCCAGCAGGCCGGTGCCGACCTCCTCCATGCCGGCGAGCATCGGCTCGAACGGCTCGTGCGGACTCGGCGGCGGCGCGAGCGGCGGCGGGGCCGGCTTCTCCTTCGCCGGCTTGGCCTTCGGCTTCGGCTTCTCCTCCTTGGCCTTCGGTTTCTCCGCCGGGAAGTCGAACAGCGTCTCCATCTGCGGGGCGCTGTTCCGGTTCCGCAGCTCACCGGGCTCGAAAAGGGTGATCACGCCGTACTCGCCGTCGTACCCCGGCACCCGCCGCACGTCGCCGCGCCGCAGCCGGGTGATCGCCTCGCGCAGCTCGTCGCCGCCCGCCTTGCCGATCTCGTCGACCGGGACCTTGCGCAGGATGTCCAGCTCCGCGCCGAGAGTCGCGACCAGGTGGTTGAGCTGGGCCTCCACCGTCTTCGACTTCGGGCCGACGCCGTGGATCTCGCCGAGGATCTCGTGCAGCTGGATCAGGTGCTCGACGTGGACGGGTTTATCAGACTCAGTCTTCTGGAAACCGCGCGGGCGGTCGGCCAGGTCCTCGACCCGGCTCAGCACGCCGACGGTCAGCGGGCGGCCACACTCCGGGCAGCGGCCGCCGGCCTCACGGGTGCGCTCGGGCTCCCAGTTGATGCCGCAGGCGCGGTGGCCGTCGGCGTGGTACTTGCCCTCCTCCGGGAAGAACTCCAGCGTGCCGGCCAGGCCGATGCCGTCGCGGACCGCGAAGTAATCCGGGGTGCCGGTGAACAGCGTCGCCTCACGGGCCAGTGCGGCCGGCGAGTGCGCGTCCGAGTTCGACACCAGGCGGTAGCGGTCGAGGCTGGAGACGCGCCAGTTCATCTCCGGGTCGGAGGAGAGGCCGGTCTCCACGGCGGTGACGTGCTCGGCCAGGTCGGCGTAGCAGTCGGCGATCGCGTCGAAGCCGGACTTGGAGCCGAGCGCGGAGAACCACGGGGTCCAGATGTGCGCCGGGATCAGGTAGCCACCGGCCTCCAGGGTGATCTCCAGCAGGTCGCGGGAGTCCAGCCCGAGGATCGGCCGGCCGTCGGCGGTCAGGTTGCCGATCCGGGCCAGCGCGGTATTGATCTTGCCGACCGACTCGAAGTCCGGCGCGTACAGCAGGTGGTGGACCTTGCGGGTGCGGTCGTCCCGCTTGTAGATCGTCGAGATCTCCACGCTGAGCATGAAGCGGGCCGGGTCGGTGCCGCGCAGCGAACCGGGTAGGCGCTTCGTCACCGGCTTCTCGTCCGTCAGCCGGAACAGGCCCGGCTCGGCCGGCTCCAGGCTCTCCCGCAGGTGCTCGAACCAGGCCGGATGGGTGAAGTCGCCGGTGCCGAGCAGGGCGATGCCCTTGCGGCGTGCCCACCAGGCCAGGTTCGGCAGTGTCAGGTCACGGCTGCAGGCTCGCGAATAACGCGAGTGAATGTGGAGGTCCGCGACATATGCATCAGCGGTCACCTCCACGCTCCGCATCCTGTCACGGCCGTCGGTGCCGCCACGAATCGCCACGCTCAAACACACTTACCGATCTTGATGGATTACTTCACACGCAATTCGATGACGGTGACCTGCGGGGGCGCGCCGACCCGGACCGGTGGACCCCAGAAACCCGCGCCGTTGGTCACGTAAACCGGCACGCCGTCCACCTCTCCGAAGCCGGAGACTACCGGTTGTTGCAACTTCACGAGGAAGTTGAACGGCACCATCTGACCGCCGTGCGTGTGACCGGAGACCTGCAGATCGACACCGTAGGGTGCGGCCTCCTTCGCCGCCACCGGCTGGTGTGCCATCAACACGACCGGGCGGTTCCGGTCCCGGTCGCCGAGGGCGCGGGCGAAGTCCGGGGCGTCGCCGAACTCCTCGCCGTTCAGGTCGTTCACGCCGGCCAGATCCAGGCCGTCGATCTCCAGCCGCTCGTTGCGCAGCGGCCGCAGGCCGAGCCGGGCGACCTCGTCGACCCACTGCTCGTGGCCGGAGTAGTACTCGTGGTTGCCGGTCACGAAGAACGCGCCGTGCCGGGACTCGATGCCGGCCAGCGGGGCGGCGAACCGGCCCAGCTCCGCGACGCTGCCGTCGACCAGGTCACCGACGACGCAGACCAGGTCGGCGTTCACCGAGTTGATCACCTGGACGATGCGCTGGGCGTGGTTGACGCCGGTCAGCGGGCCGATGTGAATGTCGGAGACGACGGCCAGCCGGGTGCCGTCCATGGCTCGGGGGAGCTTGGCGAGGGGGATCTGGACGCGGTCGATCTGGGGGGTGCCGGTGGCGGTCTTCACGCCGTAGCCGGTCACGCTGGCGGCCGTCAGGCCGGCGAAGATCGCCGCGCCGCGGGCGAGGAGGAGGCGGCGGTTCATGACTTCGTCGGGTTGGCCTTCGCCCTCACCTCCGGAGGCGGAGCCGGCATCGCTGGCGGTCGTGCCGGCCGTCCCGGCCGTCCCGGCAGTCCCGGTGGTGCCGGCGGTCCCGGCGGTCCCGGTGGTGCCGGCCGTCCCGGTCGTGCCGGCCGTCCCGGTCGAGCTGGCCGTGCCGACTGCGGCTTCCTGTCCGCTGGTCGAGGTGCTGTCGGCGGTGCCCGATTCAACAATTCGGGCGTCACCCGACGTGGCGCTTGCGGTGGTCACGGGGATGGACCCTGCGGCTTGGGCGGTGGCTGGCGTCGTGCCGCTCGCGCTCGTCAAAGTGACTGGCTGTGTGCCAGTCGATGCAGGGCCGCCGGTCGGCTTGGCCGCGGCTTTCGGGCGGGCCCGCTTCACCCACAGCAGCATCGCGGCCAGGCGCGGAAGCTCCAGGGCGGCGAGCGTCACGAGCAGGTAGAACATGACCGCGATCCACATGTACCCCGGCCAGGAGAGCCATTTGAAGTGGCCGTTGCGGACCCCGATCAGGGTCAGCGGGACCAGCAGGGCGAACAACACGATCAGCGCTGTGCCGACCCGGCGTCCCCACCCCGGCCGCAGCGTGTCACGCACCAGCCGCTTCCACAGGTAGTAGTGGATCAGGCCGATGATCAGCAGGACCACCGCGACGAAGCCCAACGAAAACCCTCCCCCAGATGGCCGTCCCCGGCCATGTGCGCAACAGCTTGCCGGAACAAGTGTCCCCGACTCGCAGCGGGCCTCCGCAGCTGCGGCGGACCCGCTCTCTCAGCCCTGTCTCAGCATTGCTGTGCCGTTGTCTTGCGATCATCCTTTGCCGCAGGTCCGCAGGTCCGCAGGTCCGCAGGTCCGCAGGTCCGCAGGTCCGCAGGTCCGCAGGTCCGCAGGTCCGCAGGTCCGCAGGCCGGGAGGTCGGCAGGTCAGCCAGCGGAGGCACCCTGCCGAGGTAACGACCCGACGTGATTGCCGCATCGGCTGCTTGCTTCCGAAGTTCGCTGCCGCTGCCGCTGCCGCTGCCGCTGCCGCTGCCGCTGCCGCTGCCGCTGCCGCTGCCGCTGCCGCTGCCGCTGCCGCTGCCGCTGCCGCTGGTCTTGATCGTGAGCTCGGGGTCGGGGCCGGCGTCGGAGGTGCGGCCAGCGATGAATTCAAGGGCGTGCCGACTCGGACTGGTTGGCTTCTCCCGGGTGTGCCCGCATCTCCGCGTGATCTGGCCACCGACCGGTCAGGTACCGGGCGACCAGAGCAGCATGCGACAGCGGACTGGACTCATCCGCCAGATCACCGTTGGTGGTGTAGTCGAGCAACACCAGCCCACCACCAGCGATCTCCCGCAGCCGCTCCACCAGATCCGGAACCCGGTGCTCGAGCACCCACCGGTAGGCCGGCAGATAGATCAGCTCCCGTGCTGCCCGATAGCCGAGAAGCCGGTCACCGCGCAGGCCGGCGCGATGCCCCCGCACCACGCCGTAGCGGCGGACGGTCCGTTTGAGCCCGGTCATGCTCGTCACCGCCAACTTCGACGGGTCCACATCATGACCCTCGAAGACCTTCAACGCCTGCCAGATGCCCTCGACCGACGCACTGACGGCGCCCGGCGTGAACGGCACCGGGATGCCACCGTGCGGATAGAACGGGCTCAGCCGAACCCACGGCTCCGGTGCCCGCGACGTCACGTCGACGATCGTGGCCTGCGGATAGGCGGCCCGCACCGATTCCGGCTTCCGCCGCCGGCTGGCAACCTCAACGAGCATGGACAGCATGCTGCCGGAGGGGTGTGACAAAAACTCCGCTCAGCCGCCGGCAAACGGCGGCAGGATGTCGACCGTCGCACCCGAGGGCAGCGCTGACTGCCGGTCGTGGCAGCTCAGCCCGTCCACCAGGAAGCTGGCCGCCTTCATCACCATCCCGAGCCGCTCGCCGTGCCGATCAACCAGCACCTGGGCGAGCTCCTCCAACGTCCCCGCCGCCACACTCTCGGACGAGACGCCACCGGCGGCCGCGCGGGCGCCGGCGAAATAGCGCACGGTGAGCACCGTTTCAGCCTCCGATCGCGGACATGGGACGAGCCGGCTGCAGGAACGTGGGGTCATCGATGCCGTGCCCGGCCCGCTTGCCGAACATGGCCACCCGCCATGCCGCAGCGATATCGGCGTCGGGGGCGCCGCCACGCAGAAGCTTCCGCAGATCGCTCTCCTCGGTGGCGAAGAGACAGTTGCGCACCTGGCCGTCGGCGGTGAGCCGAGTCCGGTCGCAGTCACCGCAGAACGGCCGCGTCACACTGGCGATCACACCCACCCGAGCCGGCTGACCAGCGGCATCGACGTGGCCCGGGACCAGCCAGGTCTCGGCCGGCGCTGTTCCACGTGAAACATCGTCGGGCTGCAGATCGAAGGGCGCCAACGCGGCGAGGATCTCTTCCGCCGTGATCATCTCGTGCCGGTCCCACTGGTGCTGGGCGTCCAATGGCATCTGTTCGATGAAGCGCAACTGGTAGCCATGCTCGAGCGCGAACCGCAACAGCGCCGGCGCCTCGTCGTCGTTGACCCCGCGCATCAGCACAGTATTGATCTTCACGGGCGTCAGGCCGGCCTCGACCGCCGCTCGCAGCCCGGCCAGCACGTCGGCATGGCGATCGCGCAGGGTCAGCGTGTGGAACCGTGCCGGGTCCAGGGTGTCGAGCGAGACGTTCACCCGATCGAGGCCCGCCTCACGCAGCGGCACGGCGATCCGGTCCAGCCCGATGCCGTTCGTCGTGACCGACAACCGTGGTCGCGGCTCGAGCTTCGCGGCCTCCGCCACGATGCGCACCAGCCCACGCCGGATCAGCGGCTCGCCGCCGGTGAACCGCACCTCGGTCACCCCGAGCTGCTCCACCGCGATCCGGACCAGCCGGATCACCTCGTCGTCGGTGAGCTGCTGCGGCTGCGGCATCCAGGCCAACCCTTCGGCCGGCATGCAATAGGTGCAGCGCAGATTGCACCGATCGGTCAGCGAGACGCGCAAATCGGTGGCGACGCGGCCGAAGCGGTCGACGAGCACCGTCACCGCCGCCACCGCGCTCGGGCGGATGATCTCCAGAAGAGGCTCACGAATCGAATCTAGCCGCTCGCGTCGCTCTGCGCCGCTACCCATATCGCCCTGTGGACAACGTGCCCGCGAGGTAGGGGGACAACGGGCCCGCGAGGTAGGGGACAACGAGCCCCGCGAGGTAGGGGCCACGTGCCCACGAGGAGGGCCGTTCGGCCTCGCTCGGGGTCGGAGTGCGACTCAGCGCGGGAAACGCCGACAGGCGGACGAGCCGCCAGCGCCGCGCGCAGCCAGCCCTGGTGCGCGACCTGTGCAGGGCTGCGCTGGCTGGGCCACGTCCGGCAGTGGTGCAGAGGCCTCGTCGGCCGGGGATCTCAGGTCAGCCGCGCAGCACTGTGTCGGCTGTGGCGCGCACCGCGCTGCGGTAACCGCCGCCGAAGGCTGCGGTGTGCACCAGCAACAGATGAAGCTGATGCAGCGGCACACGCGCCCGCCACCCCTCCGCCAGCGGCCACACCTCCTGATACGCCGCCAGTATGCGATCCAGGTGCGGCACCCCGCCGAACAGCGCAAGCGTCGCCAGGTCCGTCTCTCGATGACCACCATGCGCAGCCGGATCGACGAGCCACCCCCGCCCGTCCGCGCCCCACAGAAGATTGCCCGGCCACAGATCCCCGTGGATTCGCGCGGGCGGCTCCTGCCCTCCGTACGACTCGATGGTGTTGATGACCTGCTCGACCACCGCAACGTCGGCGGCGGAAAGCGCACCCCGATCACTGGAAGTCCGCAGGTAGGGCAGCAGGCGCCGGGCCGCGAACCAGGAGCCCCACGCGCCGGTCTCCGGCGTGTTGTCCAGCCGGAGCGGACCGATGTAGCCCGCCCAGCCGGCGCCGAAGGCGTCGGCGCCGGCCCGATGCAGGCCGGCGAGGTCGTGGCCGAAGCGTTCCGCAGCCGCAGCGGACGGCTCGCCCGGCTCGATCCACTCCATCGCGAGCAGATCAGGAAGGGCCACCAGCACCTCCGGAACCGGCACCGAACCCGCCTCGCGCAACCAGGCCAAACCGGCTGCCTCCGCGGCGAACATGCCCTCCGGCGCCGGATCGGACGGCCAGGTCTTCGCGAACAGCGACGAGCCGTCGTCGAGGGTCAGCCGGCTCGCCTGGCACACGCCACCGCCCACCGGCGTCTCGCGGATGCGCTGGTGAGTGAGAAATGTCGGGAGGTGCTGCGGGTGCGCGCGCAGGTACGCCAGGTCCACGGGGTTATCTTCCGCTTCTGATGACGGACGTCCCAAATCAAGGGCAAGATGGCGACATGACCCCTGTCGCGGTCCGTTCATATCGCCCGAGTGACCACTCCGCAGGTCGGCGCCTGTGGACGGAGCTCACCCGGCAGCACAACGAGATGTACGGGGAACACACTGACGACGGCGGCGCCGGCTTCGAGGAGTATCTGACCAGGCTGGACCTTTCCGGACTCTGGGTCGCCGACCACGCCGACGATGGGGTCATCGGCATGGTGGGTCTGATCATTCGCGGGCGAGCCGGCGAGGTCGATCCGGTGGTGGTCACGATCGGTCACCGGCACAAGGGCGTCGGGCGGCGCCTGCTCCAGCATGTCGCGGCCGAGGCGAAGAAGCGGAACATGACCGCGCTGACGATCTCGCCGGAGTCCCGCAACGTCGAAGCCATCCGCAGCCTGCACGCGGCCGGTTACGACGTGGTCTCCTCGATCGAGCTGACCATGGATCTGGACCGGCACACCCACGCCTGGAACGAGGAGGGACTGCAACTCCACGAGTTGCCGTTCCGCTCCTAGCTGCACCTTTCCCCGGCCCGCCTGTGGACGGGCCGGCGTGTCGTCCACAGGCACGAACTTCGGCACGCGAGCGGGTCCGCGCGGCGGCGAGGCTGCCTGCCATGACCGCCGAATGCGCCCTCGTCATCCGCACCCCGTCCGAGCTCATCGCCGCCCTGCCCTACCTGCTGGGCTATCACCCGGCGGACAACGTGGCGATCGTCGGGCTCACCGGTTCACGGGTCGACTTCGGAGCGTGCTACGACCTGCCGCCGCCCGACTGCGACGAGGCCGACGCCCGCGCCGTGGCGACGATCATCGCCGAGACGGTCGCCCGGCAGGAGGCGGCGTCGGTCGTGATCGTCGGCTTCGGTCCGGCTCACCGGGTCACTCCAGCTGTGCTGCGGCTCACGCGCGCATTGACAACCGCGAGCGTACGGGTGGACGACGCCATGCGGGTGACCAACAACCGCTGGTGGTCGTACCTCTGTGACGACCCGCGCTGCTGCAGCCTGGACGGCACCCCGTGCCTGCCCGAGGACAGCGTGATAGCCGCCGAGGCGACGTTCCGCGGCCACGTCGCCCTGCCGAGCCGCCGCGACCTGGTGGCGCAGGTGGCACCCGTCGACGGCCCGGAGCGCGCCGCGATGGCGGCCGCCACTGAGCGGGCTCGCCGGCGGTTCACCGACCTGCTGGCCGACGATTCGCTCCCCGACGACCGCGACACCGGGCGGTACGGGCGGCTGATCCGGCGGGCCGGCCGCACCGCGGTGCGCGATGCCGAGCGGCGCTACCGGGCCGGCCGCACCCTCACCGACGACGAGGTCGCCTGGCTCGGTGCGCTGCTGGCGGACAAGGCGGTGGAGGACTACGCGCTCGACCGCGCCGACCCGGACGAGTGGCGGATCCGGCTCTGGACCGACGTGCTGCGCCGGGTCGAGCCGGCGTATGTGCCGGCACCCGCCTGCCTGCTGAGCTTCACCGCGTGGCGGTCCGGCCGCGGCGCCCTGGCCCGGGTGGCTGTCGACCGTGCCTTGCGCCAGGAGCCGCAGCACCAGCTGGCCACGCTCCTGCACAGCCTGCTCGGGATCGGCATCTCCCCGCAGATGGCGGTGCCCAGCCTGCGACCGAGGAACGGCGGCGGCCCCCTCCGCGGGTTCCGCCGCCGCACCAAGTGAAGCCGCCGCACCAAGTGAAGCCGCCGCACCAAATGAGGGCCGCCGCAGTGAAGCAGCAGGTGAAGCCGCCGTCAGGGACGCTCGGTCTCCTGCCGGATCGTCTCCTCACCCAGGTCGACCGGGCCGGAGCGCAGCGTCGCCGCCGGCGTCGGGTTGTCCGCCACCTGGTTCAGGCCGGGCACCCGGTCCTCGATGACGAAGCTGGCCCGGGTGTGCGCCGCCGCACCCGGCGTCGTCACGAAAGGCAGCACCACGAAGTCCGCGGTGAGCGAGTCCGCAGCGATCTTCGTCCGGACGTAACCGCGCTGGTTGTTGTAGAAGCGCAGGTGCGGGTTCCACGCCGCCCAGGTGTGCTTGCCGCTCGGCACGTCGGCGCCGTTGCCGCCGGAGGTGATCGACGAGCAGACCAGCTCGGTGCCGACGGTCTTCGAGGTCGGGTCGTTCCAGTCGAGCTTGAGGTCGTCGGCCCAGTGCGCGTGCACGTCGCCGGTGAGCACCACCGGGTTGCGGACCCCGGCCTCCACCCAGCCGCGAGTGATCCGGTCCCGCGAGGCCTGGTAACCGTCCCACGAGTCCATGCTGAGCACCTTCTGCGGACCCGAGTTGTTGTCGCGCTGCCCGAAGAAGACCTGCTGGCCGAGGATGTCCCAGCGGGCGACGGACCGGCGGAAACCGTCGAGCAGCCAGGCCTCCTGCTCGGCGCCGGTGATGCTGCGCGCCGGGTCGGAAGCGGCCGGGCAGTCCTTGTAACCGTCCCCGCAGCCCTGGTCGTCGCGGTACTGACGGGTGTCGAGCATGTGGAAGGTGGCCAGCCGGCCCCACTGCAGACGGCGGTAGAGCTGCATGTCGATGCCGCGCGGCACGGAGGTCCGGCGCAGCGGCATGTTCTCGTAGTAGGCCTGGAAGGCGGCCGCCCGGCGAGCCAGGAAGTTCGGGTCCGGCGCCTCCGGCACCTCGTCGGCCCAGTTGTTCTCGGTCTCGTGGTCGTCCCAGACCACGGCCCAGGGCGCGACGGCGTGTGCGGCCTGCAGGTCGGCGTCGGTCTTGTACTGGGCGTGCCGCTGGCGGTAATTCGCCAGCGTGACGGTCTCCGGGCCCTGGTGGTCGCGCGGGTTGCCGCCCGGGATGTTGTAGGTGTCCGGGGCGTACTCGTACTGGTAGTCGCCGAGGTGCAGGATCAGGTCCGGCTCGTCCTCGGCCAGCCGCCGGTAAGCGGTGAAGTACCCGTGCTCGTACTGCGAGCAGGAGACGAAGGACATCGCCAGCGTCCCGCCCAGCGCCCAGGGCAGCGGGGAGGTGCGGGTCCGCCCCACCGGCGAGGTGTAACGCTCGGCGTGGAAGCGGTAGAAGTACTCCCGGCCGGGGAGCAGACCGTTCAGTTCCACGTGCACGCTGTGTGCGGACTCGGGGCGGGCGGTCACCACACCCCGGCGGACCACCCGGCGGAACCGCTCGTCGGCGGCGAGTTCCCAGATCACCCGGACGTTGCGGGACGGCATTCCGCCCAGGCCGTCCTCGGCGAGCGGGGTGGGGGGGCGAGCCGGGTCCAGAGCACGAAACCGTCCGCGTCGGGGTCACCGGAGGCGACGCCGAGGGTGAACGGATCAGAGGTCAGTGGCCCGCGGTACGGAGCGGCCTGCGCGGCCAGCGGCCAGATCGTGGAGGCCCCGGCGGCTCCGGCAGCGGCGGAACTGAGCAGCAGTGTGCGGCGCGAGATCGGCATGCACCGCAGCCTCGCGGCAATGGATGACGGTAGATGCGATCACGACTTACCAGTACAGAAACCTCAGATGACGCGCTGGGCTCCGGAGTAGACATTCATCCGCGGCTCGCGGAGGAAGCCGACCAGGGTCATGCCCGCCTCCTCGGCCAGGTCCACGGCGAGAGTGCTCGGCGCCGACACGGCCGCCAGCAGCGGCAACCCGGCCATCCACGCCTTCTGGGTGAGCTCGAAACTGGCCCGCCCGGAGACCAGCAGCACGTGCCCGGCCAGCGGCAGCCGGCCCTCACGCAGCGCCCAGCCGAGCACCTTGTCGACGGCGTTGTGCCGGCCCACGTCCTCGCGGAGCACCAGCAGGTCGCCGGTGGGGGTGAAGAGGCCGGCGGCGTGCAGTCCGCCGGTGCGGTCGAAGGTCCGCTGTGCGGCGCGCAGCTTGCCGGGCAGTTCGGCGAGGACCCGGGCCGGGATCTCCATCGGGTCGGCCGTGACGTCGAAGAGCGAGCGGGTCCGCACCGCGTCGACGCTCGCCTTGCCACAGACCCCGCAGGAGCTCGTGGTGTAAAAGTTCCGGCTCGGGTCGGTCACCGGCGGCGGGACGTGCGGGTCGAGCACGATGTCGACCACGTTGTAGGTGTTCGGCGTGTCCGTGCCGGCGCAGAGCTGTGCCGTCACCACGTCGTCGGCCTTGCCGATCACACCCTCGCCGAGCAGGAAACCCATGGCTAGATCGAGGTCGTGGCCGGGGGTGCGCATGGTCACCGCCAGCGGCTGCTTGCGGATCCGGATCTCCAGCGGCTCCTCGGCGGCCAGCTCGTCCGGGCGGCGCCGGACGGCCGGCGATGCGCCGACGTCGATGCTCACCACCATGCGGCGCGCCGTGTTCCTGCCCATGGGCGGAGCTTACGACTCGCTGCTAACTGAGCGCGCGGTCACGTCCGGCACGCGCTCGGGATACGGTACTCACGTGGGGGGATTTGCGGCGGTGGTACTGGCTGGCGGTGCGGCGCGGCGCATGGGTGGGGCCGACAAACCGACTTTGCCGGTCGGCGGCCAGTCCATGCTGACCCGGGTGCTCGCGGCGGTTCATGACGCCGATCCACGGGTCGTGGTCGGCCGAGTGCCTCCCGACCTGCCGGTTCAGGTGCATGTGACGCGCGAGGAGCCACCGGGCGGCGGGCCGGTCGCGGCGGCCGCCGCGGGGCTGGCGCTGGTGCCGGAGAACATCGCGTTCACCGCGCTGCTCGCCGCCGATCTGCCGCTGCTGACCGGCGAGGCGATCGACGTGTTGCGGCTCACCATGGAGTCCGCGCCGATGGAGGGCGCCGTCTACCGGGACGCCGAGGGTCACCTTCAGGTGCTCTGCGGGGTGTGGCGCACCGCGGCACTGCGCGCGGCGGTCAACCGTCTCGCCGAGGAGCGTGGCAGCCTGCACGGCGCGCCGGTGCGGGAGCTGCTCAACAACCTGCGGATCGCCGAGGTGTCGTGGCGCCGTCCGGGGCCACCGCCCTGGTTCGACTGTGACACCGACGACGACCTGCGGACGGCCGAGGAGTGGGCGAGATGAACGAGTTAGATGCGTGGCTCGCCGCGGCCGGGGCCGAACTCGGCGTCTCCCCGGACGAGGTGCCGTCGAAAGAGCTGCTCGACGTCGCCCGGGACGTGGCACACAACGTCCTGCGTCCGGGCGCGCCGGTCACGGCGTACCTGATGGGCCTGGCCGTGGGGCGCGGCCTGGCGCCCGCGGAGGCCGCCGCGAAGATCAGCGCGCTGGCGCTGGCGTGGCCGCAACGCCGAGGCTGACGACCCCGGCTCCAGGATGGAGCGGCGCTCGATAGGGTGACGGGGACGGAGGTGCGATCATGACGGCAGAAGGCGCCGGCGAAACGTCCGAGGGCGTGTTGCTCGACGAACCGACCACGGCTGACCTGAAGGCCAAGGTGACCCTGGCGTGGCGCGAGTTCGCGCACTCGCTGGCCACCTTGCTGCCGACGCTGCCGCCCAGCGCGCACGTCGACATCACCCTGGATCCGACCGCTTCCGGCACCGGCACGGCGGTCTACTCGGTGAGCATCCGTGTCCTGCCGGACGGTGTGGTCGAGGCGCTCGCCGTGGGCAACGCGGAGCTTCCGGCGGAGTTCCGGATGGACCGCGCGGCCGTCGCCGACCTGGTCGCGCTCGGCTGGTCGCCGCCCGGTGTGCTGCCCGGCTCGGGCGACTCGTTCGGGATGCGCTCCTCGCAGGAGAAGGCGACGCAGCTCGCCACCGTGGTCTCCCGGACGCTGCGGGACGTCTACGGCGCGCCGCACCCGGCCTTCCTCGTGTACCTGGTGCACGACGAGGAGGACGAGCCGATCGACACGGCGCCGCTGGGCACCGCCCGGCACGAGCCGAGCATCGACAGCGACCTGAACCTCGACGACCTGGACGACGACGACGCCCTCGAGGCGGCCCTGGCGACCGTGTCCGAGGACGTGGTTCCGCTGGAGGAGCGGGTGCGCACGGTCGTCGCCACGATGTCCAAGACCACGGTCGACCAGCTGCAGGTCGATGCGGACGGC
Source organism: Actinoplanes sp. NPDC024001 (assembly GCF_040638955.1). NCBI lineage: Bacteria > Bacillati > Actinomycetota > Actinomycetes > Micromonosporales > Micromonosporaceae > Actinoplanes > Actinoplanes sp. NPDC024001. The sequence goes on along the minus strand of NZ_JBEZZB010000001.1, from coordinate 200,055 downwards.
GACGTCGGCATCCGGGCCGGCTCGGCGATGGTCTTCGTCCGGGTGCGTGACAACCCGCCGCTGGTGGACGTCTTCTCGCCGATCCTGACCGAGGTCGAGCCGACCGAGCAGCTCTACGTGAAGCTCTCCGAGCTGACCAACCGGATGCCGATCGGCCGGCTGTACTGCGCGCAGGACACGGTCTGGGCCTCGATCCCGGTGTTCGGCCGCAACTTCCAGGCCATCCACCTCATGCTGGCGGTCCAGGTGATGACCGGTCTCGCCGACGAGCTGGACGACCGGCTGCACGGCGAGTTCGGCGGCAAGCGGTTCTTCGGCGAGGGCGACAAGCCGGTGCCGGCCAAGGAGCCGAAATCCGACGAGCACCGCCCGGGGATGTACCTCTAGAGCGGCGGCACCGCGGTGGGTGTCTCCACCAGCCGCGACAGCACCACCATGCTGCGCGTCGACGTCACGAACGGCTCGGCGCGCAGCCTCTCCAGCGCCTGCTCCAGGTGCCCGATGTCGGCGGCGCGCAGGTGCACCAGCGCGTCGGCCTGCCCGGACACCGTGTAGGCGCCGACCACCTCGGGGTGTCGCCGCGTGGCCACGGTGATCTGGGCCGGCGTGGTGCGCCCGGTGCAGAAGAGCTCGACGAACGCCTCGGTGGTCCAGCCGACGGCGGCCGGCTCGATCACCGCGGTGAATCCCTTGATCACCCCGCTGGAGCGCAGCCGGTCGACCCGCCGTTTCACGGCCGGCGCGGACAGCGAGACCTTGGCTCCGATCTCGGCATACGAAGCGCGGGCGTCAGCCACCAGCAGCGCAATGATTCGCTGGTCAACGGGGTCCATCTGCAACGATTCGCCTCCGAGGAGCAAGGTTTCTGGCTGTTTGCTGCAACGCAGCCTACCTACTCTTGAACCTCATGAACCACTTCGAGCGCTTGCCGCGAAACCGGACATATCTGATGTGTCCACCTGAGCATTTCACGGTCGAGTATGCGATCAACCCGTGGATGGACACCGCGGTCACGGTCGACACCTCCCTGGCGCTCAAGCAGTGGGATGCCCTGCGCTCCACGCTCACCGACCTCGGCCACGTGGTGCACGTTCTCGACCCGAAGCCGGGCCTGCCGGACATGGTCTACTCCGCGAACGGGGCCTTCTCCGTCGACGGCACCGTCTACGGCGCCCGTTTCCGGCACCCGCAGCGCGCCGACGAGGCCTCCGAGCACCGCGCGTTCTACCTGTCCGGCGGCGAGTGGCGGTTCGTCGCGCCGGAGCACGTCAACGAGGGTGAGGGCGATTTCGCCTACCTGCCCGCGGCCTACGGCGGCATCGTCCTGGCCGGTTACGGCTTCCGCACCGACCCGGCCGCGCACGCCGAGGCCCAGGAGGTGCTGGGCCGCCCGGTGATCTCCCTGAAGCTGGTCGACCCGGCGTTCTACCACCTGGACACCGCCCTGGCCGCGCTCGACGACCGGCACGTCACCTATTACCCGGGCGCTTTCTCACCGGCCTCGCAGCGGGTCCTCGCCCAGCTCTTCCCGGACGCGGTGCTCGCCGACCGCGCCGACGCCGAAGCGTTCGGCCTGAACCTGGTCAGCGACGGCCGGCATGTGATTCTCAACACCGAGGCGGTGGCGATGGGTCACAAGGTCCGTGAGGCCGGCTACCTCCCGGTGCACGTCGATCTCTCCGAGCTGAAGCGCGGTGGCGGGAGTGTCAAATGTGCCGTAGCCGAACTGCGGTCCTGAGCAAGCGTGCGCAAAGATGGATCGCATGACCGACGACACTCGCACCACTGAGCACAAGGAAGACGGCTCCGTCATCGTCGTGGGCCCCGACGGCCGGCCGATGGGCACGGTCGAGGAGGACGGCACGCTCACCCCGGAGGAGCCGGGCAACCTCATCGAGCAGCCGGCGAAGGTCATGCGCATCGGCAGCATGATCAAGCAGCTCCTGGAAGAGGTGCGGGCCGCTCCGCTGGACGAGGCGAGCCGTGGCCGGCTGCGGGAGATCCACCAGCGGTCCATCGCCGAGCTGGAAGACGGCCTCGCGCCGGAGCTCCGCGAGGAGCTGGAGCGGCTGTCCCTGCCGTTCGAGGGCGAGACCCCGCCCAGCGAGGCCGAGCTGCGGATCGCCCAGGCCCAGCTGGTCGGCTGGCTGGAAGGCCTGTTCCACGGCATCCAGGCCGCGCTGGTCGCCCAGCAGATGGCCGCCCGCCTCCAGCTCGAGCAGATGCGCGGCGGCGTCCCCGGCCGCCCGGCTCTGCCGATGGGCGCCGGCGGCATCCTCCCCGGCAAGCAGGGCGGCGACATCCCCGGCCGCACCGGCCAGTACCTCTGAGCGCCACCCGGCGGTCATGTCAAAACCGCCGGGGTACGCCTACCCCTCCCCGCCGGAGCCGTGTCCTCCCGTGGCTACCCCGCGGTCAGGCAGGCCCTCCCGGCCCCAGCGCGCCCGCCGGGCTTGAGCAAGCCCTAACTCTCACCCCGCACCCGATCTTGACCGGCTGCGCCCGACCGCTGTCCCGCGCGCCCAGACCCGCCCCGGCGGTCAGCCGTGCCCTCCAGCTGCGCGTGGGTGCTGCTTTGAGCGTGTGGATGCGGTCCTGGCGGTCAGCCGTGCTGTCCGGCTGTGCGTGGGTGCTGCTTTGAGCGTGTGGATGCGGTCCTGGCGGTCAGCCGTGCTGTCCGGCTGTGCGTGGGTGCTGCTTTGAGCGTGTGGATGCGGTCCTGGCGGTCAGCCGTGCTGTCCGGCTGTGCGTGGGTGCTGCTTTGAGCGCGTGGATCCGGGCCAGGCGGTCAGCCGTGCCGTCCGGCTGTGCGTGGGTGCTGCTTAGAGCGCGCGGACGCGGTCCTGGCGGTCAGCCGGACCGTCCGGCTGTGCGTGAGTGCTGCTTCGGCCTGCTCGAGAGGACATCGGCTCAGCCCGGGCCGCACCGCATCCGACAGCGGCACGCAAGCGGGCGAGGGTGCGCTGCGCGAGGCGACGCGGAAGTGGGTGGTTCGAGAGCTGGCGCAGGACGGCGACCACGAGCCCCGGCATGCGTGCTTAAGCCCGGCGGTCGCCGGACGGCCTGGCGGGAATGCCTGGGTCGCGTGGTCGCCACGGGCGGTGTAGCTGCGGTTGGGGGCCGTCTCGGGCGTACCGGAAAGGGGTTAGAGGTTGAAAGCGTCCCGCAGGTAGCGCGCCACGCCGTCCTCGTCGTTGGTCAGGGTCGTCTCGTCGGCGACCGCGCGCAGCGCGGGATGCGCGTTGCCCATGGCGACGGCGTGGCCGGCCCAGGTCAGCATCGGGATGTCGTTGGGCATGTCGCCGAAGGCGATGACCTGGTCGGCGGTGACGCCCTCGCGCTCGCAGAGCCAGGCCAGGCCGGCGGCCTTGGTGACGCCCGCGGCGGAGATCTCCACCAGCGCCGACGACGAGGAGCGGGTCGCCTCGGCGATGCCGCCCAGGGTGCCGCTGACCAGCTCCAGGAACTCGTCGGGGTCGGCGGTCGCGGAGCGGGCCAGCAGCTTGACGGCCGGCACGGAGGTCAGCTCCTCGGGGGAGGCGATCACCTGGACGCGGTGATCGTGCTCCCAGCGGATTTCCCAGGTCGGCTCGTGGGCGAACGAGCGCCCGTCGTCGATCTCGACGGCCAGGGAGACGTCGGGGATCGCGTCGCGCAGGCGTTTCGTCACGTCGAGCAGCAGGTCGACCGGCAGCGACTCGGCGCGCAGCACCTGGTCGGTGTCGGGATCGTAGATGACCGCCCCATTGGCGCAGACCGCCGGCAGCGGTGCCGGCAGCTGATCGTAGAGCTGGTCGAGCCAGCGCAGCGGACGCCCGGTCACCAGGACCACGGGGACCGGAACCTGATCGAGCACGTCGCGGGTGCGCTTGCTGAGGGTGCGCTCGCTGGTGATCAGGGTGCCGTCGATGTCCGTGGCGACCAATCGGATATCACGGGGTTGCTTCGGTTTTTCGCTGCGGGTCGACAGAGCTGCCATCACCTCGACAATAGCCGGTCCAGGAAGACGGCCACGCCGTCCTCGTCATTCGTGAGCGTCACCGTGTCAGCGGCCGCGAGCACCTCGGGGTGGGCGTTGGCCACCGCCACCCGGCCCCAGCCGGCCCAGCCGAACATCGGCAGGTCGTTGGGCATGTCACCGAAGACCAGGACGTCGGCCGGGTCGACCCCGACGGCCTCGGCGACGACGGCCAGGCCGGTGCCCTTGTCGACGTCAGCCGGGCAGATCTCCAGGTAGTCGAGGCCGGCCTGGGTGACCGTCGCCACCTCCGGCGGGACGATCCGGCGGGCCACCGCCAGCAGGTCGTCGACGCCCAGCTCGAACGAGCGCGCGAAGGCCTTGATCACGTCGCCGGTGAGGCACTCGGCGCGGGTCCGCGACTCGACGGTCACCGGATAGCGCCAGGTCGGGTCGTAGTCGCCCCAGAGCGGCGAGTCGTCGTGCTCGAGGGCTTCGAACATCACCGAGAGCGGGCCGGCCGCCGACTCCAGGGTGCCGAGGACCTCGCCGAGCACCGGGCCGGGCAGCCGGGACTGCCGCAGGTAACGCGCCTCCGCCTGGTCGAGCACCCAACCACCCTGGGCCAGCACCAGATAGTCGGCGACCCGGATGTCGTTGCGGGTGAGCGAGGTGAGACGCGGGCCGCGCCCGGTGGCCGCGACGATCCGGATGCCCGCGCTGCGGACCCGGTCGAGAACCTCGTGCGTGAACGCCGAGACGGTGTCGTCGCTGCGGACCAGGGTGCCGTCGAGGTCAGTGGCGATGAGCTTGGGAAGCCCAGGCTTGAGCATCGATACCTCCGAGGGTCTGCGAACCCCCGCGGAGGGCGGAAGGAGAACGGTACACCGGTTTGGCTACCAGCTGCTATGACAACTGGTAGCCAACCGATTGCGTTTACCTGACCGGCTCGAGCACGTCGCGGCCGCCGAGGAACGGCTGCAGCGCCTTCGGCACCCGGACCGAACCGTCCGGCTGCTGGTGGTTCTCCAGGATCGGGATCAGCCAGCGGGTGGTGGCGAGCGTGCCGTTCAGCGTGGCGGCGGTCTGCGGCTTGCCGTCGGCGTCCCGGTAACGGATGTTGAGCCGGCGCGCCTGGAAGGTCGTGCAGTTCGACGTCGAGGTGACCTCGCGGTAGCGCCCCTGCGACGGCACCCAGGCCTCGCAGTCGTATTTCCGGGCCGCGCTCGAACCGAGGTCGCCGGCCGCCACGTCGATCACCCGGTACGGAATCTCGACCTTGGCGAGCATCTCCTCCTCCATGGCGAGCAGACGCTGATGCTCGGCCTGCGCCTCCTCGGGCCGGCAGAACGAGAACATCTCCACCTTGTCGAACTGGTGCACCCGCAGGATGCCGCGCACGTCCTTGCCGTGCGAGCCGGCCTCCCGCCGGTAGCAGGTCGACCAGCCGGCGAACCGCGACGGCCCGTTGCTCAAGTCGATGATCTCGTTCGAGTGGTACGCCGCGAGCGGCACCTCCGAGGTCCCGACCAGGTAGAGGTCGTCGGCCTCGAGCCGGTAGATCTCGCTGGCGTGCGCGCCGAGGAAACCGGTGCCCTCCATCGACTCCGGCCGGACCAGGGTCGGCGTGATCGACGGCGTGAACCCGTGCTCGACCGCCTGCTGGATGGCCAGCTGCAGCATGCCGAGCTGGAGCAGCGCACCGACGCCGGTGAGGAAGTAGAACCGCGAACCCGAGACCTTGGCGCCGCGCTCGGTGTCGATGGCGCGCAGCCCCTCACCCAGCTCCAGATGGTCTTTCGGCGCCTCGATGTTCGGGATGTCGCCGACCGTGCGCAGCACGACGAAGTCGTCCTCACCGCCGGCCGGAGCGCCCTCCTCCACGACGTTCGACACGGCGAGGTGGGCTCGGCGCAGCGCCTGCTCGGCCTCGGTGGTGGCGGCCTCGGCCGATTTCACCTCGGCGGCCAGCTCCTTGGTGCGGGCCAGCAGCGCCGCCCGCTCGTCCCCGGAGGCTTTCGCCACCTCTTTGCCGAGGGATTTCTGCTCCGCCCGGACCGCCTCGAACCGCTGCGTGGCGGCCCGGCGCTCCTCGTCGGCGCGCAGCAGCGAGTCCACCGCCTCGGTGGACTCGCCGCGCTGTCGCTGGCTGGCGCGGATGAGTTCGGGGTCTTCGCGGAGCAGACGCAGGTCAATCACGGTTGTCGAGCCTACCGGCGGCCCGGTCCGATCAGCACACGGATATCCCCCGGTGTCACGATCGGTGGGGTTGGTCGCGCTGACCGGGGAACGAGGCGAACGGTGTGGACGGCGCGATGGTCAGGTCCAGCGGAGCATCCGGCGACGGTTCGTCGTCGTCATCCTCCTCGTAGCTGCTGCGGACCCACCGCGGGCCGTCGTCGGTCTCCGGCTCCCGGCTGGTCAGCCAGAGTGCGAGCAGCCCGGCGGCCACCCCGGCCAGGGCGCACCAGAGGCCTCGCCCGTACTCCACCTGGGTCTGCTCGGTGGGCAGCTGCATCGAGAAGTAGCGCGAGATCAGCCGGGTCTCACTGCCCAGCAGGTGGACCATCGCCACCAGCAGGGCCAGCAGCAGACCGCCGACGCCGAACCCGGCGAGCCGTGCGTACCGCCGGCCGGCGGCCGGGCCGAAGAGCACCAGCAGCACCGAGATCACCAGCAGGAAGAGCCCCACCAGGTACGCCCCGCCGATGCCACCGAGATCGAAGAGGTCGGTGGGCAGCAACTGGGTCTCCTGGCGCTGCTCCTCCTCGTCCTCGAACGCGATCTGCTCGACGCTGGTGACCTGCCACTCGGAGATCAGTGACGCGAAGACCGCGACCGCGCCGAGCCCGGCGGTCAGGACCGGAAGTCGCCGGTCGGTGGCCAGACCCCGGAGGAAGTCCGTGCTGGGCCTGCGCCGGGGCTCCTCCGTGTCGGGGGCGCCGAACTCGACCACCGTCTGCCGGTCGACGTCAGATTCCAGGGACATGCGATCCATGATGGCCCCTCATGACGTCCGCGAACCAGCCGGCCCGAGATGGGCTAGCGTTCTGGTCATGCCTATTCGTACTGCTTCGGCTCGCTGGGAAGGGAACCTCACCGAGGGTTCCGGCACTGTCAAGACCGGTAAGGGTGGCTACCAGGGGAACTACTCCTTCAAGTCCCGCTTCGAGGAGGGCGAGGGGACGAACCCCGAGGAACTGATCGCGGCCGCGCACGCCGGCTGCTTCTCGATGGCCTTCTCGAAGGGCCTCGCCGACGCGGGCTTCACGCCCACCTCGGTCGAGACCACCGCGAAGGTGCACCTGGACAAGGGCGACGCCGGTTTCGGGGTCACCCGCATCGACCTGGAGACCGTCGGCGACGTCCCGGGCATCGACGACGCGAAGTTCCAGGAGCTGGCGGAGGCAGCCAAGGAGAACTGCCCGATCTCCCAGCTCCTCAAGCCGGGCGCGGCGATCAGCCTGAACGCCAAGCTCGCCTGAGAGCACCGGGAAGCCGGCGCGGCCCGCGCCGTGCCGGCACCCCCCACGGTCTGCGGCGCAACCGGCAGAATGGGTGACGTGCCGGTCGACATGAGTCGTGAACGTTTCGAGGAGCTGGTGGGTGAGGCCCTCGATGAGGTCCCCGTCGAGCTGCTCTCCCTGATGAACAACGTCGTTTTCCTGGTCGAGGATCTTCCGCCGGACGGCGGCGATGACCTGCTCGGACTCTATGAGGGGATCGCCCAGACCGATCGCGGCTGGGATTACGCCGGCGTGCTGCCCGACCGGATCACCATCTACCGGCTGCCCACGCTGAAGGTCTGCGACTCCGAGGACGACGTCGTCGAGGAGGTCGCGGTCACCGTCGTGCACGAGATCGCCCACCACTTCGGCATCGACGATCAGCGCCTGCACGAGCTCGGTTGGGGCTGATTCGTTGAATCAGGTTCCTACGCTGGGTGTATGCGTAGCGAACTCTTCTCCGCCGAAAACCTCGAGAAGGAGTCCAGCCAGCCCGGGCTTCGGCTCCAGAACTCCAAGTTGCTGAAGGCCGAGCTCAACGGTGAGTTCCTCGCTCGTACCGGGTCGATGGTCGCCTATCAGGGCCAGGTCACGTTCGAGGCGCTCGGCTCCGGTGGGCTCGGCAAGTTCCTGAAGCAGAAGCTGACCGGCGAGGGCGTTCCGCTGATGCGGGTGCGCGGCACCGGCGACGTCTTCCTCGCCGACAACGCCGCCGACGTGCACCTGATCGACCTGGAGCCGGGCGACGCCCTGTCGATCAACGGCGCCAACGTGCTCGCCTTCGACTCCACCCTGCAGTACGACATCAAGATGGTCTCCGGCGCCGGGATGATGTCCAGCGCCGGCCTGTTCAACTGCGTCTTCTCCGGGCGCGGCCGGATCGCGGTCACCACCAACGGGACGCCGGTGGTGCTCAACGTCGACCAGCCCACGTTCGTCGACCCGCAGGCCGCGATCGCCTGGTCGGCGAGCCTGCAGACCGGCTACCACCGGGCCGATCAGCTCGGCCTCGGCACGCTCCTGGGGCGCAGCACCGGGGAGCGGTTCACGATGAGCTTCAGCGGCCAGGGCTTCGTCGTGGTGCAGCCCTCCGAGCAGCCGCCGGGTGGCCTCGCCGGGATCGGCACCGGCCAGAAGAGCTCCAGCGGAGGAGTCCTGAGCGGCCTGTTCGACGACTGAGATCGCCTGTGTGCGTTTCGGGTGCGGAGCGCGCCCGAAACGCACACGCGAGCTTCAGCTGAGCTCGCCGGCGCGGACGCGGTGCAGCCAGGCGGCGGAGTCGGCGAAGTCGCCGTCGGAGAGCCCGGCCGGGGCCGCCACCGGCGGCTCCGGCTGCAGCCGATGCTTCGGATAGCTGCCCAGGAAGCGGACCTCCGCACAGATCCGGCGCAGGCCCTGCAGGGCCTCGCCGAGGCGCGGCTCGGCCACATGGCCGGTGCAGTCCAGAAAGAAAACGTACGTCCCCAGCTGCTCGCCGGTGGGGCGGGACTCGATGCGGGACAGGTTGATCCCCCGCACCGCCAGCTCGGTGAGGACCGCGAGCAGCGCCCCGACCTGGTCGTGCCGGATCGAGACGGCCAGTGAGGTCACGTCGTCGCCGGTCGGCGCGGCCGGGGTGCCGGGCCGGGTGAGCAGCGCGAAGCGGGTGACCGCCTCGGCCCGGTCGGCGACCTTCTCGGCGAGCACGGTGAGGTTGTGCTGGGCGACGCCGATCGGGGCGCAGAGGGCCGCGTCGTGCTCACCGGCCGCCGCGCTGATCGCCGCCGCGGCGTTCGACAGCACGTCGACGACCGTGGCGTCCGGCGCGTTGGCCCGCAGCCAGTGCCGGCACTGGGCGGAGGCCTGCGGGTGCGCGGCGATGGTCCGGATCTGCGCCAGCGGGGTGAGGGCGTGCGCGGCCAGGACGAACTCGACCGGCAGCAGCACCTCCCGCGTGATCATCAGAGGGGTGCCGGTGATCAGCTCGTCGAGCGTGACCGGGACGGCGCCGCCGACCGAGTTCTCCAACGGGACCAGGGCGGCGTCGGCCTCACCGGAGCGGACCGCCTCCAGAGCCTCGGGCACGCTGCGGGCCGGCATGCGCACTCCGTGCTCGGCGGCGGGGATGGTGCGCAGGGCGGCCTCGGTGAAGGTGCCCTCGGGGCCGAGATAGGCGAAGCGCATGGGCGGCGTTCCGGGCATGCCCGAATTCTATGGTCTCCGCCCGGCGCTTCAGAAACCACAGGCCAGGACTCGGATCCCGGGCGGCGCCTCGGCCTGGACCCGGGCGTTGCAGACGTGCGTGCCGGCGGCGACCAGGGCCAGTTTGGTGCCCTTGCCGGTGGCCACCACCATCAGCGGCTCGACCTGCTCCGCGCCCTGCCCGGCGATCTTCACGGTGGTGAAGGACCAGGTGCCGGAGCAGAACGGCCCGTCGGCAACGGCCAGCTCCTTGTCCGGCACACCCGGGTCGTCCTTGATCAGGGCGAGGATCTGCGGACCGGTCGGCGAGGTTCGGCACTTGGCCGCGTGCGTCGGTGTCGGCGTCGGCGAGTTCGTCAACGGCGGCGTGGTGACCCCGGTGGTCGTCGTGGTCAGCTGTGGCTGCGGCGGTGGTGTCGCGTAGCCCGGGGTGGGATAGGTGATGCCGGGAGCCGGGTAGCCCTGCGTGGTGGTGGGCGGCGGCCCGAGCGGAGGGATCGTGACGTCACTGGGCACGGGCGCGCCGGCCGGTGGGCCCAGGGAGGGGGCGCTGGCCGCCGGCACGGGAAGCTCCGCCGGCCCGGCGCCCGGCGGCGCGCCACAGGCGGCGCTCACCAGCAGGGCACCGATGGCGCCTGCGACGCTCGCTGCCGGACGAATGCGGCGTGTGCGGGGGGACACGCGCTCATCGTAGGAGCCGAGCGGTCAGCTTGCGATACGGTGACCGGCCGCGGTGAGCGTGTTGACGGCCTCGGTGAGCCGCACGGTCGGCACCAGCAGGTAATCCGTGTCATACGTCGAGAAGGTGACGATGTTGACCCGGGCCTCGGCGAGCGGACCGACCAGCGAGGCGAGCACGCCCGTCATGGTCAGATCAAGATCGGACACCCGCAGGCACCGCCATGCCGTGTCGGCCTCGGCGCCCTCCGGAATCCGGTCGTTCGGGCAGATCACCGAGAGCTCGTCGACGCCCCAGGTCACCGAGATGACGCTCTTGTCGTCCGGACCTGTGGTGAGCGAGGCGGGCAGGATCGAGCCGGCCGGAAGCCGACACACCGCGTATTCACCCGGTAACAGGTCTAGATCGAGCATGAAGGAAGACTACGTTGCGGATCTGTAACGCCCAATGCCCACTCGCTGCGGTGAACAACACAACTCGGAGGACGAAAGGGATTTCAGTACCGTACCGGGGACAGGAAGGTCAGTGATCCGGCCACCCGATCGCCGGAGAGCAGCGGCGTCGACACGGCGTCGACCGTCAGCGGAGCCTCGCCGGCACCCGGAACCACCCGGATCAGCCCCCGCGCCAGGCGCTCGCTGCTGAGCGCGAGCAGCGGCGGGATCTTCTCCGTCTCGGGCTCCTCGAGCCGGCTCGCGCCGGCGGTGAAGTCGATCAGGTGCAGCGCCGCGGTGAGCCGCTGGCCGATCGCCTCGACGGGCTTGCCGAGCCCGAGCAACTCACTGCACGACGGCGAGACGGCGAGAATCGAGCCGGTGCCGTCGATGATCAGGCACGGCTCGTCGGCGACCGCCACCGTCGACGCCCAGCGCTCCACGCTGGTGACGAACTCGGCCTCGGCTGGTGTCCGCGCTTGGGGGACGAACGCTCCCGAGAGGGAGAGCTCAACATGCGCCACCCGCTCCTCCTCGCATCAGTCGCGACGACGGCCGGCGGCGGGCGGAATCACCGGTCTCCCGGTGCTCGGCCGCGGCGCCGGCTGTCGTCGGCGTCGAGGGGAACGTTACCGGCGGGTCGGCCGCTTGTCAGCGGCCGTCTGTCCGTTGCTGTACCAACGGTAGTCACCGGCCGGCCGGTAGGGCGCGTTTGCCCAGGTGCCCGGGTGTTGTGCAACCGCTGAGAGTTTGCTCGCCGTGGCCGGCGAGATCTTCGCGCCGCCCGCGATCAGGAGCCGGTCGAGCTCCTTGTCGGTGGCGACCAGACAGTCCTTCGGCAGGCCGTGGACGCTGATCACGCCGGAGCCGACGAAGGTCAGCACGGCGGTCACCGGAACGTTGAGGCCGACGGCGGCGGAGAGCGCCTTGGCTGCCCGGCGGGCGTCGCGACGGGCCTCGGCCACATACTGCGGGCGCTTGCCGTTGATCTGCACCACGTCACCGGCGATCAGAACGCGGGCGCGGCCGTGGTCGGCGACCGTCACCGCGTAGATGCCGCCGGGGCCGATCGCGAGGAAACCGGCGCGGTCGTCAGCCGGGTCGGGCTCACGATAGGCCTGCATGACGTCGGTCCGCGGCCAGTCGACGATGTGCCAGTTGGGCCCGAGGCGGTCGAGGCGGGTGAGCGCACGTGCACCGGCGGCCTCGAGGCGGCGTGCCTCACGCTCGGCACGACGACGCCGCGCCCACTCGACCGGTGTCAGGCGCGGCGGCTCCAGAACGGAGGGCGTCGGATGGCTGCGGTCGACGGGCGTCAGAGCTCTGGAGGGAACGGGCTTCGATGTCACGGGCAGAGCGGGGCGGGCGGGGAAGACAGTCACTGCGACCTCCGGCAAAAGGTCAGTCGGGCTCTCTTTTCCAACTACCGTACGTGCTCAGATCCCTACGGAACAGGGCGACGGCGAGGAAAGAAAGGGGAATGAGTGCGGATGAATGCCGTATTCACGGACAACACTTCTTTCGGATGGTGCACCAGTACGCCTGAGCGCCGCGGTCTCGTCGCACCATCACAAGCTATCGCTGTCGCCCCCAAGATGCATGTTCGTCCCAAGATCTAGTCAGAACGTCACGGCCCGATAGCACTCGGTACGGGCTAACGTCGGCGTCGTGTACGTCGACAGTGAAGTCAGCCGCCTCCGTACCGTCCTCCTCCACCGACCCGGGCCGGAGCTGGCCCGCCTGACCCCACGGAACAACGACTCGCTGCTCTTCGACGCCATCCCCTGGGTCGGCCGCGCCCAGGAGGAGCACGACGCCTTCGCCGAGGCGTTGCGCTCGCACGGCGTGGAGGTGCTCTACCTCGGTGATCTGCTCGCCGAGACGCTGAGCGTGTCCGAGGCGCGCACCGAGCTGACCGCCGGTGTCCTGGCCGCCCGCCGGCTCGGCGACCCGCTGCGGGCCAGCGTGCGCGACTACCTGGCCGACCAGGAGCCGGCCCGGCTCGCCGAGGTGCTGATCGCCGGGCTGGCGCACGAGGAGATCAAGCCGAGTGCCGGTGGCCTGGTCTACGAGATGATGCACCGCAACGACTTCGTCATCGACCCGCTGCCCAACCTGCTGTTCACCCGGGACTCCTCGGTCTGGGTGCGCGACCGGGTGGCGGTGACCGCCCTGGCGATGCGGGCGCGCCGCCGGGAGACCACGATCACCCAGGCCATTTACCGCAACCATCCGCGCTTCGCCGGCACCGAGCTGCTCTTCGACCCCTCGCTCGAGCACCTGGAGGGCGGCGACGTGCTGGTGCTGGCGCCGGACGTGCTCGCCATCGGCGTCGGCGAGCGGACCACCCCGGCCGGCGCCGAACGGCTGGCCCGCCGGGTCATCGACGCGGGCCTGGCGCACACCGTGCTGGCCGTGCCGATCGCACAGGAACGCGCCACCATGCACCTGGACACCGTCTGCACGATGGTGGACGTCGACGCGGTGGTGATGTATCCGAACGTCGCGCACAGCCTGGACGCCTGGACCGTCACCGGCGGGCCCGGCGAGCCGCTGCGGGTCCGCCCACCCCGCCCGTTCCTGGAGGCGGCGGCCGAGGCGATGGAGATCGACCACCTGCGGATCATCGACACCGGCCTGGACCCGGTGACCGCCGAGCGCGAGCAGTGGGACGACGGCAACAACACGCTGGCCATCGCGCCCCGGCTCTGTGTCGCCTACGAGCGCAACGTGGAGACCAACGCGCAGCTGGAGCGGGCCGGCATCGAGGTGGTCCGGATCAGCGGCTCCGAGCTGGGCAGCGGGCGCGGTGGCCCGCGCTGCATGAGCTGCCCGATCACCCGGGACCCGCTCAGGGGCCGGTGACCTCGGTGACGATCAGTTCCGGAACGGGAACCGGGCCGGGCGTCATCGCCCGGTCCGGGAAGTCGAAGACGGCGATCTCCAGCTGCATCGGGTAATCCGGCGCCTGGGCGACCCGCTTCACCACCGAGCCGTCGACGGAGAACTCCAGCGACCCGGGCTGCCAGTCCACCGCGTAGGTGTGGAACTCGGCGACGTCGACGGGCAGCGTGACCGTGCCCCACTCCTCGGTGACGGCCGGATCCCGGAACGCGTGCAGACCCATCCCGAACTCGTGCGGGGCGGTGCCGAAGACCTCCATCACGCAGATCTCCGCCGAACGCTCCGGCCGGTCCTCGATCCCGGCCAGCCAGAAGGCGGCCATCGAGCGCGGCGAGAGGACCGCCCGCATGCGGATCTCCAGCCGTCCGTAGAGCGGCGTGTAGCCCCAGAGCTCGGGCTGCTCCTCCTGCACCGTCAGACCGGTCCGGAACGGCTGCCCGCCGACGGTGCTCCCGACCGGCCCGGAGAAGTTCGCCGACTGGATGCCGGACACCCGCAGCGGCGTCTCGTGGATCCCCTCGGCCCACAGCGGTTGCTCCACCGGGATGCTCAGCCGCAGCTCACCGCCGCCCACGGTGTAGGTGGCCCGCGACGCCGCCCGCGAACTCCAGTGCGGCAGGTAGCACGGCACCCACACCGAGGGGTCGAGTTCCGCCTCGGTGAACCGCTCCCGGAAAGGACTCACCGCAAGGTCAGCTGCCGGCCGATCAGACCCTGCTTGGCGCGCCGGGCGGCCGCGTCGAGCGGCTCGTCGATCGCCAGCGTGTCGGCGTACCGCTTGGCGAAGTCGGCGAGCGGGGCCTCCCAGTCGGTGCCGTCCGGCTCACCCGGCACGTCCCAGACCGGTACGAGCAGCCCGTGCGCCCGGAACATGCCGGCGAATCGGGTGTCCTTGCCGAGCAGCAGCTCACCGGCCGCGGAGAGCCGCGCCAGCGCGTCCAGCGCCCGGTCCTCCGGGTCGGAGAGGACCCACCGGACGTGACCCTTGTCCGGGGCCACCCGGCACCAGTACGCCGCCTTGGCCGCCGCGAGCCGCACGGTCGGGTAGATCGAGGCGTTCGCCCGCTCCAGGGACGCCTTCACGTTCGCGTCCTGCATCTGGTCGGCGTCGAGCCAGTACTCGAAGCCCTCGTGCAGGGTGATGTCGAGCGGGCTGTCCACGATCACGTCCTGCAGGCGCGGGCCCTCGCCGGGCAGCGCGGGCACCGAGACCGTGTCGCCCGGGTTGGTACGCAGCGCGTTCAGGATCGCCACTGCCAGGTCCCGGGAGACGTCACCGGACTGGACGTGCCGCTGGAGCCCGATGAAGACCTGGCCGTCGCGGCGGGACATCGCCGGCCACGCCATCGGCAGCACCGTGGAGAGGGTGACCTGCCGGTCGCCGAACTCCTCGATGATCTCCGGCTTGAGGGTCAGGGGCGCGGAGGCGGCCGGGACCAGCTCACGCAGGGCGACCCATTCCGGTTCGTCCGCCAGACCCTCGAACGGGCGGGCGACGAAGATGTCGCGCACCTTCGTCTTCGGTGCGGTCTCGCGGGGCTTGCGTCGCTTGCTCACGGTGGACCAGCCTAAGCGCTCCTCCACGGGACGCGGTGATGTGGGCCACCCGTGTCGGATTCAGGCACGCGGCAGGCGAACCTCGGCGACCGTGCCGCCGCCCTCGCGCGGGCGCAGCGACACCCAGCCGTGCTGGCGCTCCACCAGGCGTCGCACCAGGTAGAGGCCGAGACCGGCGCCGGGGTGCGGGTGCTGCTCGCCGGCGCCCGCCTGCCAGTACCGCTCGAAGGCGCGCTCCACGTGCTCGGGCGCGATGCCGACGCCCCGGTCGGAGACCCGGAAGCGCAGCGTGTCGTCGTCGGTGCCGGCGCAGACCTCGACGACGCTGTCCGGCGCGGAGTATTTCTCCGCGTTGGTGACCAGCTCGGTGAGGATGGTGGCGATCGAGTCCCGGTTGCCGTAGGCCTTCGGCAGGCCGGCCGGCAGCTCGCCGAAGTGGATGCGCTGCCGCAGCGCGGCCGGCAGCTCCTCGGCGGCCGCACGCAGCGCCTCGGCCAGGTCGAAGGGGCCGGCCGGGGAGGCGCCGACCGAGCCGTCCTCGCTGGCGGCGGAGAGCAGCCGGTCGACCAGCCGGGCCAGCTCACCGGCCCGGGTGCCGATCACCCGGACCGCCTCACGCCGGCCCGGTTCCCCGAGGGTGTCCCAGTGGTTGGTGAGCGTGTCCGCGTACCCCTTGATGACCGTGACCGGCGTGCGCAGCTCATGGCTGGTGACCGCGACCCAGAGGTCGCGGTCCGCCTGGCGGCGGGCCTGCTCCGGCGCCGGCTCGCCGTGCACCGGCAGGCCGGAGCGCAGGCTGTAGAGCCAGCCGATCAGACCGGCCAGGAGCTCCAGTACGGCGTGATGCTCGGGTCCGGGCTCCCCGCCGGTGTCGCCGAAGTAGACGTGCAAGGAACCGGCCATCGTCTCGCCGGCCTCGCAGCGCGCACCGAGCATGTGCCGCAGGTCGCCGCCCTCGATCTGGCGGGCGAACTCGTCGTTCACCGAGTCGAGGGGGACCAGCAGGGTCCGCCGGTCGAGCAGCCGGTTGTCCGGGCCGTCCACCCGGCGGCCGATCGCCGGCTCGCAGACGCCGGTGGCCGCGATGATGCGGCCGTGACCCTCCGCGTACTCCGCGAACCCGGCGCCCCGCGCGCCGAGCGTCTCGCCGGCGAGCCGGACGATCTGCTGGAGGACGGACAGGCCGGTGTCGCCGGAGTTGACGCGGTCGAGGACCGCGATCTGACCCCGGGTCAGGGCCGCGTAGTCGGGACGAGCCGGCATGCCTGCGAGTCTGCCTCGCTCGCCCGCTTTTGGGCAGACGAACCTAAGCGGATGCTGGGGTAGACCAGCCGTCCGTGTCGTACGTCACAGTTGGTCGAGATGGTCCAGCACGAAACGGGGACGGTCCGTGATCACTCCGTCGACCCGGTGTCGAAGCACCAGCTCCAGATCGGCGGGCTCGTTCACCGTCCACACGTAGGTCCGGTGGCCGGCCGCGCGGATCGCCGGCAGCAGCGCGGGCCGCGCCCGGACCAGGTCGACTCCGGGCCCGGCGGTCCGGGCGCCGAACGGCAGCCGGCCCCGGCCGACACCCGGCGGCACGAACTCCATCAGGTAGACGGTGGGCACGGCCGGCGCCTGGGCGCGGATGCGGCGCAGCGCGAGCGCCGCGAAGGACATCACCGTCACCTGTACGGGGTCGTCCGGCTTGGGCTCGGTCAGACCGAACCGTTGCAGCATCCGTACCAGCCGGCGTTCGACCTCGGCCCCGTACCGGGAGGGGTGTTTGGTCTCGATCAGCAGGCGGACCTGGCGGCCGGTCGCAGAGACCGCGTCGAGCAGCCGTTCCAGCGTGAGCAACCGGGAGAAATCGGTCAGTTCCTCGTCGGCCGGGTAGCCGGGATGCCAGGAGCCGAAGTTCAGCGCGTCCAGCTCGGCGAGCGTCTTCGAGCTGACCAGGCCGCGCCCGTTGCTGGTGCGGTCGAGCCGCCGGTCGTGCACGCAGACCAGATGACCGTCCCGGGTCAGCCGGACGTCGCACTCCAGGCCGTCCGCGCCCTCCTCCAGCGCACGCAGGTATGCCCCGAGGGTGTGCTCGGGGAGTGCGTCGGCGCCGCCGCGGTGGGCGAAGACCAGGGGGCGGTACTTGGTCACAGCACGCGCGCCGGCTGCCCGTCGTCGCGGACCACGTCGCGGCCGGCCGCGGCCCAGGACTGCATGCCACCGTCGAGGTTGCGCACGTTGTCCCAGCCGTTGTTCATCAGGTAGGCCACGACCTGCCCGGAGCGGCCACCGGCGCGGCAGACGACGACCACCTCGCTGTCGGTCGGCACCTCGGCCATCCGGGCCGGCACCTCCATCATCGGCAGGTGGTGGGCGCCGGGCGCGTGGCCGGCCGTCCACTCGTCGGGCTCCCGGACGTCGAGCAGGTAGGCGTCGGGTGCGACTTGGTCAGGGGTCACGCTGGGTACCTGAGGTCCGAACACATGAAACAGGGTAGAGGCTTGACCTCTTCCGATTTCGGGTGGCGGGCGGGGGAGTCCTACTTCTCGTTGGCGACGACGCCCGGGTTGTCGAGCACGAACTGGGCCAGGTTGTCGTCCTTGACCGCCTGGAACATCGCCTGCGTGGTCTCGTCGATCCGCTCGCGCCCCTTGCCGTTGCCGGCGAAGGTGCCGTTGTTGGTGCGCAGCAGCACCATGTCGTTGGCGGCGACGTCCTTGAGCCCGAGCACGAAGTCGGTGATCGCGATCTGGCCGGTGTCCAGCACCAGCGCCTTGCCCGCCGACTTGATCAGCGAGGTGGCCTTGATCGGGTTGCTGAGCACGCCGCCGTTGGCCGCCTTCTTCGCCATCGCCTTGATCAGCTGCTGCTGGTGGCGCTGCCGGTCGTAGTCGCCGTTCTTCAACCCGTACCGCTGGCGGGCGAAGTCGAGCGCCTCCCAGCCCTCCATGGCGCGGCAGCCCACCTTGTGCACCACCGGCTTCGTCGCCTTGCCGGTCTTGCGGGCGTCGGCCAGGAACATGGGCTCACCGCCGACGTAGACCATGTGCTTCGAGGTGACCTGCTGGTCCACGCACAGGTTGACGCCACCGAGCTCGTCGATGACGCTCCGGAAACCACCGAAGTTGATGATCGCGGCGCCGTCGAAGCTGATGCCGGTCATGTTCTTCAGCGTCTTGGCCAGCAGCTGGGCGCCGCCACCCCAGCCGCCGCCGTTCTGCGCACCCCAGTAGAAGGCCTCGGTGGCCTTGACCGTGCCGCCGCCGTACTTACTCGGGGCGAACGGCGGCACCTCGACCTCGGTGTCCCGCGGGACGGAGATCAGGTACGCCTGGTCGTGGCTGGCCGGGATGTGCAGGATGATGATCGTGTCGGCGTGCAGCGCGTCGTCGGCCCAGCGCGCCCGGGCGTCCACGCCCATCAGCAGCATGTCGATCGGGCCTTCGAGGGTGTTGCCACCCTCGGCGGCGCTCTTCTTCGCGTCGCCGGTCAGGTTCTCCACCGCGATGCTGTCGGTGGTCTGGTCGATCAGCACGGAGCCGCCGACCAGACCACCCCCACTCGCCACCAGCAGCACCGCCCCGAGAGCGGTGGTGACCTTCGTCCAGAGCGGTGCACGCCGTTTCCGGGCCTTGGGCGGAGCCGGTGGAACAGTAGCCGGCGACTGCCTGTTGGCCGTGACGGTCATGCAGCACTCCAGGGGATGGGGTGAGGGGCTGCATCACTTTACGGACACTTTTTCGCCAGCTGAAGGTCTGGAGCGTTTCAGATTCCGTTCACAACCGGACAGCTGCCCGATTGCTACTTCTTGGTCGGGTTCGCCGCCATCCAATCGTCCAGCGTGTCGGCGGCCATCGCCTTGTAGAGGCCGAGTGCCTTCTCCCGGTCGGAGACCACCACGGACTGCCCGTTGATCGTCTCGCTGCCCTTGTTCGGGCTGGTGAGGAAGGTCAGGTTCTCGCCGCGCAGGTTACGGAACTGGATCACCATGTCCTTGAGGGAGAACTTCTCGTCGACCGTGACGGCGGCCGCCACCGCGTCCAGGAAGGCGTCCAGCTTGCCGGGGTTGGTCAGCGTGCCGCTGCTCGCCGCCTTGTCCATCACGGCCCGGAGGAACTCCTGCTGGTGCTGCATGCGGGCGAAGTCGCCGCGGGCGAACTGCTTGCGCTGACGCACCCAGTCCAGCGCCTGGGCGCCGTCCATGTGCATCATGCCCTTCTTGAACACCCGGTACGGCTTGTGGATCGACGTGATGGTCTGGTCAACCTTGAGGTCGACGCCGCCGAGCGCGTCGGTGACCTCCTTGAAGCCGCCGAAGTCGATCGCCATCACGTGGTCGAGGTGCACGTCGGTCATGCACTCGACGGTGCGCACCGCCCGCGGCAGGCCGCCGAAGGCGAACGCAGCGTTGATCTTCGCCCGGCTGCCGGAGCTGCAGGGCGCGTTGTTGTCGCTCGGGATGTTGACCCACAGGTCACGGGGGATCGAGACGATCTGCGCGGATTGGTGATCAGCCGGGATGTGCATGATCATCAGCGTGTCGGCGCGCCACTTGCTCGCCTCGTCGTTCTTGTTGTCCGGATTGCGGGAGTCGCTGCCGACCAGCAGGATGTTCAGCGCACCGTCGACGGCCTTGCCCGGTCGATCCGTGGTGATCTCGCCGAAGGCGTTGGTGCGCTTGATGTCCTTGTCGAGGCCGTTGATGTAGCCGTAGGCCGCGATGCCGCCGATCAGGGCGAGGACCAGGACGGCGATGCCTCCCACCAGCGCGATCCGGCGCCAGCGGGGCTGGGGACGACGTCCCCGAAAGGAGCGGCCGGGACCACCCGGTCCACCCGGTCCGCCGGGCCCGCTACCGCCGCCCGGTGCCCAGTCACGCTCGGGGCGGACCGAAGCCCGGCCACCATAGGCGGGCACTGACGCCCGGCCGGAAGGGTTGCCGCTGGGAGAGGTGGTAGCAGACATGTACTCCAGATTACGGAGCGATACGCAGTGATCCCGGTGCTCGACTCGCATCGGCACGAAGGTAGGAGTTTTCGCGGAGCACGGGCCGGCGCGGCGACTGCGCCGACCCGTGCGGGGGCCGGGGCTCAGTGAGCCCCGTGGCCGGTGAGGGAGCGGACCTCGAGTTCCGCGTACTTCTCGGGGTCGGTCTCCTTGGAGATGACCGTGCCGAGCCATCCGAAGAAGAAGCCCAGCGGGATCGAGATGATGCCCGGGTTGGACAGCGGGAACCAGTGCCAGTCCTGGTCCGGGAACATCGCGGTCGGCGAGCCGGACACCACCGGGGAGAAGAACACCAGGATCACCGCGGAGGCCAGGCCGCCGTAGATGGACCAGAGCGCGCCCGCGGTGTTGAACCGGCGCCAGAAGAGGCTGTAGAGGATCGCCGGCAGGTTCGCCGACGCCGCCACCGCGAACGCCAGCGCCACCAGGAACGCCACGTTCAGGCTCTGCGCGAAGATCGACAGGGCGATCGCCACGGCGCCGATGAGCAGGGCCGAGATGCGGGCGACCCGGACCTCGTCCCGCTCGGAGGCGGTGCCCCGCTTGATCACGCTGGCGTAGAAGTCGTGCGCGAGGCTCGACGACGACGCGAGGGTGAGACCGGCGACCACGGCGAGGATCGTGGCGAAGGCCACCGCCGCGATCACCGCCAGCATGATCGAGCCACCGGTGTCGCCGCCCAGGTAGTCGATGCCGAGCTGCTGGGCGAGCTGCGGCGCGGCGGTGTTGCCGGCCTTGTCCTGCGCGGTGATGTTCTCGCCGCCCACCAGGGCCGCCGCGCCGAAGCCGAGGGCCAGGGTGAACAGGTAGAAGGTGCCGATGATGCCGATCGCCCAGAGCACGCTCTTGCGCGCGATCCGGCTGGTCGGGACGGTGTAGAACCGGGTCAGGATGTGCGGCAGACCGGCCGTGCCGAGCACCAGCGCGAGGCCCAGCGAGAGCAGGTCCATCTTGCTGTAGAAGGTCTTGGCCGCGTCGCCGGCCGTCTCCACGCCGTAGCGCAGACCCGGTTCCAGGAAGGCCGAGCCCTTGCCGGATTGTTCGGCGGCGTCACCGAGCAGCGCCGACAGGTTGAACTTGTAGTGCGCCAGCACCATCACGACCATGATCAGGGCGCCGCCCATCAGCATGAACGCCTTGACGATCTGGACGTAGGTGGTGCCCTTCATGCCGCCGACCGTCACGTAGATGATCATCAGGGCGCCGACCAGGATGATCGTGGCGACCTTGGCGGTGTCCGCGTCCATGCCCAGGAACGTGGTGCCCGGCGAGATGCCGAGCAGCAGCGACACCAGCGCGCCCGCGCCGACCATCTGCGCGATCAGGTAGAAGATCGATACGACGATGGTGGAGACCGAGGCGGCGGTGCGAACCGGGCGCTGGCGCATCCGGAAGGCCAGCACGTCGGCCATCGTGTAACGGCCCGAGTTGCGCAGGAACTCGGCGACCAGCAGGAGCGCCACCAGCCAGGCGACCAGGAAGCCGATCGAGTAGAGGAAGCCGTCGTAGCCGTACAGGGCGATCAGGCCGGCGATGCCGAGGAACGACGCCGCCGACATGTAGTCGCCACCGATCGCCATACCGTTCTGGAAACCGGAGAACTGCCGGCCGCCGGCGTAGAAGTCGGTGGCGGTCTTGGTCTGCCGGCTGGCCCAGACGGTGATCGCCAGCGTGATCGCGACGAAGACCAGGAACAGCGTGATGGTCAGGGTGCGTGAGCCGCTGGCGTTGGCCTCCGCGGCGAGAGCGGTCCCCGTCACTGGGCGCTCCCCTCGGTGGTGGTGCCGGCGACCTTCTGGCCGTCCTCGAGCTCCTGGTAGATGTCGTCAGCGAGCGGGTCGAGCTTCTGCGCGGCGTAGCGGGAGTAGTACCAGGCGATCAGGAACGTCGAGACGAACTGGAGCAGGCCGAAGACCAGCGCGACGTTGATGTTGCCGATCAGCTTGATGCTCATGAAGTCCCGCGCGTACGCGGAGAGGAGCACGTAGAGGGAGTACCAGACGATGAATGCGACCGTCGTCGGGAAGATGAACGTGCGCAGCCTATGGCGCAACGTGGCGAACTCCTGAGAGTTCTGTACTTCCAGATATCTCTCGGCGGATGCCGGCACGGGATCACCACCTTCGTGGGGGCGGGCGGACTTTCCGGCACCGTACGAAGGAGTGGGCCAGGTCACGGCTCCCCGGTCGGGGTCTGCGCTGAGTGGTGGTCTGAGTGCGCTGAGCGGCAGTCACGCCAGCTCGGTGTACCGCCCCCGGTAGTGCACCAGCGGCGACGCGGACGTGCCGATCTCGATCGATTCGATGATGCCCTCGACCAGCAGCGCCCACCCGCACGGCCGGTTCCCGTCGAGCCGGCAGCCGGCCCACGTGGCGGCCTCCTCGGGCACCGGGCCGTACGGCGTCTGCTGCCACCGGCCGGCGGCGAACAGTCCCCCCGGCGCGGGCATCAGGCCGGCGAACCGGTCGGCCAGTTGCCGGTCGGCCGGGGTCAGCGGCACCACCGCGAAGACGCCGGAGTCCTCGACCGCCGCCCAGAACTCGCTCTCCTCGTCGATCAGGCCGAGGATCCGGCCCGGGTCCCCGTCGGCGACCAGGGTGGAGGAGACGGTGAGCCCGGCGGGGCCGGGCGTGGTCCAGATCGTGACCGGCGCGGCGAACCGCCCGCGCAGCCGCCGGACCGGGGATTTCGACGACTCCGGCACGGCGAACGGGTCGGTGGAGTGGATGCGCCCACCGGGCTCAAACGGATTCACCCGATCATTCTCTCGATTACAGATTGTGCATGCCGCTATCCCGTTTAATTGATCACAAACTATTTTGTAGGGAACTTTGCCGCGGGAGAGGAGACGGCGAATGCCTCATGTGGTGTTGCGGCCGGGCGACGTCGTCCAGGTCAGCGCCGAGGCGAGCGTCCAGTTCTCGGGCGACCGGGGGCTGCTCTTCCGGATCATCCGGGTGGACCCGCGGGTGACCTACGACGGCTGGCTCTGGCTGGACGGATATGTGATCGGGCCGGCCGGGAACGCCATGCAGCGCCGGCGCATCTTCGTCAAACGCGACGGGCTTCGCACGGTCATCCTGAACCGGGGGCCGGAAGCTCGGAGCGGATCGCGAACCGCGGGCCAGTCCTGACCATCGAGAGTGGACTCAGCGGGCGGAGACGGCGGCCAGGACCTCGGGCATGCGGCGGTCCAGCAGGCCGCCGGCCAGGTGCGCGCCGACCAGGTATGCCGCCAGGCCGTAGGCCAGCCCGGCCGGCAGCCCGAGCCACAGCCAGGCCGGACCGAGCAGATAGCCGGCGAGCACCACCGGCAGCGAACCGACGATCGCCCCGACCATCGCGCCCAGACTCGGCAGCGCCTTGCCGAGCCCGCCGCCGGAGGAGAGCGCGAACGGCGTGCTCGGATCTGGCAGCGCATAGGCCGCCCGGACCGAGACCGGCAGCACCAGCGCCAGCCCGACCCCGTAGGTGGCGACCAGCATGCCGAACGTGGCCGGGACCGACTCCGGCCGGCCGCCAGCCAGCAGACCCGTCACCAGCGCCACGAGCAGCAGCATCGGCAGCGTGAAGAGGGCGTGCGCGGCGGCTCGGGAATGCACCTCCAGACGGCCCGGGATCCCGGTGGCGAGGTTCGTGGCGTAGGCGCTTCCCTCGTACCCGAATTGGTTGGCCAAACCGATCGGCGCGATGGCGCCGACCAGGACTGCCAGGCCGCGTCCCCCGGAACCGCCCGAGCCGAAGGCGGTGGAGAGCGGCAGGAAGACACCCGCCACCCCCAGGGTGATCAGGGCGGCGCGCCGCCGCGTCTCCCGCCACCAGTACCGCGTCTCGCGCGCCATCAGCGCGCCGAATCGGCTCCGCGGCCACCAGCGGAACAGCAACTGATCCACCGGCCCGCGACCGTCCGCGCGGGTCACGGCGCTGCCGCGCCGGCTGCCTGCGGTCGCGGCGCCGGCCATGGCCCGCTCCAGCGTGCGGCTCCACCACCAGAGCAGGCCGCCGACGGCGACCAGCACGATCACGACCTTGATCGGTACGGCCCAAGCGCGCCCGCCCGCGACATCCAGCCCCACGGTCCACGCAGCGCCGAAGGGTGTCCACCCGACCACCTCGGCGATCAGCTGGACGCTTCGCCAGTCGGCCTGGTCGAGCAGCCCGAGCAGCAGCAACTGGGCCGGGCCGAGTGAGGCGGCCACCACCGCGAGCAGAACGGTGGCCAGGTCGCGGGCCCGGCGCGAGCGCAGAGCGGTGGCGAAAGCGCTGGTCACCGCCCGGCTGACGGCGACGCAGAGGAGCAGGCCGCAGATGATCCCGAGCAGCTGCGCGAGAGCGGCGCCGGGACCGCCGAGCCGGGCCGAGGTGTCGACCATCCCGGCGGTGGCGGCCAGCGTGGCGAGCGCCGGCAGCCCGATCAGGGCCGCCACGCCCAGCCCGGCCAGCAGGGTGCGCCGGGGCAGCGGCAGCAGCGCGAACTGTGCCGGGTCGAGCGAGTCGTCCACCCCGAAGAAGAGCAGCGGCATGAGGAACCAGCCGAAGACCAGCAGCGCGCCGCCGAACGGGAAGAGCACCTCGGCGGAGCGGGCGCTGTCAAGCAGGCCCGGCGTGGCGAACGCGGCATAGCCGAAGATGGCCAGGAAGCCGGCGGCGACGGCACCGAGCACGAACATCACGATCCGGGCCGGGCGGCCGCGCAGGCCGTTGCGGCTGATCCGCAGTTTGAGCCGGACGAACGGGCCGATCGACAGCGCCGGGGTCAGAGCCACGCCAGCTCCGAACCGGTGGCCACCCGGCCGCCGACGACCTGCACGAAGACGTCCTGCAGGGAGCGGTCACCGCGGATCTCGGCGAGCGGGCCGTGCATCCGCAGCACACCGTCGGACATGATCGCGACGTGCGAGCAGAGCCGCTCGACGACCTCCAGCACGTGGCTGGAGAAGACGACGGTGCCGCCGCCGGCCACGTACCGCTGGAGGATGTCGCGGATCAGGGCGGCCGACACCGGATCCACCGCCTCGAACGGCTCGTCCAGGACCAGCAGTCGTGGGGCGTGCAGCAGCGCGCAGGCCAGGCCGATCTTCTTCTTCATGCCGGCCGAGTAGTCGACCACCAGCGTGCGGTTGTCGACACCGAGTTCGAGCACGTCGAGCAGGTCGCGGGCGCGCTGGTCGACCACGTCGGCGGGCATCGCGCGGAGCAGCCCGTGATAGGCGAGCAGCTCGGGGCCGCTCAGCCGGTCGAACATCCGCACCCCGTCGGGGAGCACTCCGACCAGCGACTTCGCCTCGGCGGGGGACTGCCAGACGTCGTACCCCAGCAGGACGGCCTGGCCCGCGTCGGGCCGCAACAGGCCCACCGCCATGGAGAGTGTCGTGGTCTTGCCGGCCCCGTTGGGGCCGAGCAGGCCGTAGAACGAGCCGGCCGGAACCTCCAGGCTGACCTCGGAGACAGCGAGGCGGGAGTCGAACCGCTTGACCAGCCCGCGCAACGACATCGCCGCGGTGCCGCCCTCACTGGGCGGGCGCTGTGCCGGAATGCTCATGTACACGAACGTATCGGTACAGCGGGTGATCGGGGAACACCCGGACCGGCTGGCCGTGGCCGCCGGTCCGGGCCGGTGGCGATCAGCCCACCCGCTCGATCACGGCCCGCCGGATCAGGAACTTCCCGGGTTCGCGGACCTGCTCGAACGCGGCGTTGTTGAGCAGGATGCAGCTGCCCGAGGTGGTCTGCACGGTGACCGTGATGCTCTTGTCGTTGTCCAGGTTCGTCACCTTCAGGACGGTGCCGATGGGGAACGTCCCGCTGGAGGCGAACGGTTCGCCGGCCTCGCCGGAGAGGGTGACGGTCGAGCCCTGGCAGACGACGTCACCGTTCTGCTGAGGCGCCTCTTCCTCCGGCGCGGCTTCCTGTTCCTGCGCGGGCGGCGCGGGCGGCGCGGCGACCTCGCCGGTGCAGCCGGCCTGCTGCCGCTGGACGTTGATCAGGTCGATGACGTCCTGACGGTTCTTGAGCACGGCCTCGGTCTGCGCGTTCGGGTTGGCGCGCTGCTCGGCCATGAAGTCGAGGTTGCGCTGAATCGCCTGGTCCAGGCCGTCGCAGGTGGTGGAGGCGTTGCCCAGACCGGTGCCCACCGCGAGCGCGCCACCGGCCAGCGCGGCGACTACCAGCCCGATGACTACCTTGCGGTCGATCATTCCTCTGCGTCGTCTCATGCCCCGATTTACGGGACGGGCACGGCCGTGGCCGAGGATCGAACCTTAAAGATCCTTAAATCAGGTTCGCAGCGATTCGGGGGCGTGCAGCCGCAGCATGGTGGCGCCGACGTCGCCGGGAACCCGCCGGCTGCTCAGCAACGATCCGCCGACCATCACCACGAAGGCGAGCGGGACCGTCCAGGCGGCCGGCTGCTCGACGAGTTCCGCGGCGCTGCCGGTCAGCGGCGGTCCGAGGACGGTGATCAGGACCGAGGCCATCGCCGCGCCACCACCGGCGACGATGCCGGCGATCGCCCCCACGTCGGTCAGGCCTCGCCACCAGATGCCGAGCACGAGCAGCGGGCAGAAACTCGACGCGGCCACCGCGAACGCGAGGCCGACGACCTGCGAGACGTCCATGTCGGACACATAGAGGGCGAGCACGGTCGGCACCACCGCGGCGAGCACGGTGGCCAGCCGGAAGTCGCGGATCGAGCCGCTGCGCCCGGACCGCAGCACGTCCGTGAAGATCACCCCGGCGACGCTGGTGAGCAGGCCGGACGAGGTGGAGAGGAACGCGGCGAGGGCGCCCGCGGTGACCAGGGCGCCGAGCAGCCGGCCCAGATGCCCGCCGCCCAGCGCGGCCTCGGGCAGCAGCAGCACCACGGCGTCGGTGCGCCCGGTCATCAGCAGTTGCGGTGTGTAGATCCGGCCGAGCACGCCGTAGAGGGTGGGCAACAGATAGAAGAAGCCGACCATCGCGAGCACCACCAGCGTGGTGCGCCGGGCCGAGGCGCCGTCCGGATTCGTGTAGAACCGCACCAGCACGTGCGGTAACCCCATCGTTCCCAGGAACGTGGCGAGGATCAGCGAATAGGTCGCGAACAGGCCGAGTTCGCCGCCGGGCAGCAGCCAGTCCGGGCCGAACCGGGCCTCGACCGTGCTGACCCGCGGCACCGGGTCGCCCGCCGCGAACTGCAGCGTCTCCCCGGCCTCGACCGTGCGGCCACCCTCCAGCACCGCGTCGCGCTCGACCACGACCGTGGTCGCGGCGGGGAAGACCGCGCCGGCCGGCGGCGTCGCGGCCGGGCGGCCGTCGGCCTGCCACTGCAGGATCAAGAAGATCATCGGTACGGCCAGCGCGGTCAGCTTGAGCCAGTACTGGAACGCCTGCACGAAGGTGATCGCCCGCATCCCGCCGAACGCCACGTTCGCGGTGACGACGACGCTCACCAGCAGGGCACCCCAGACGTACGAGCCGCCGGTCACCGTGCTGAACGTCAGCCCGGCGCCCTGGAGCTGGGGCAGCAGGTAGAGGCAACCGATGAAGAGCACGAACGCGGTCGCCAACCGGCGCAGCGTGGTTGACCGGAGCCGCACCTGACAGAAGTCCGGCAGGGTGAACGCGCCGGAGCGGCGCAGCGGGGCGGCGACGAACAGCAGCAGCGCCAGGTATCCGGCGGCGAACCCGACCGGGTACCAGAGCATGTCGACGCCGTAGCAGAGGATCAGGCCTGCGACGCCGAGGAAGGACGCGGCGGAGAGGTACTCGCCACTGATCGCGGCCGCGTTCCAGGACGGGCTCACCGAACGGGACGCGACCAAAAAGTCCGATGTGGTTCGTGCGAACCGCAGGCCGTACGCGCCGATGGCCACGGTCAGCAGCACGACCGCGACCAGGCCCGGGGCGAGGTACGGGTTCACTGCTCCGGCCTGCGGATCAGGGCGGCGAAGTCCTGCTCGTTGCGTTCCGCCCAGCGCACGTAGGCGGCGCCGACCCCGACCAGGAACGGGAACGAGAGCAGCCCGAGCAGCAGCCACGGCAGATGCACGCCGAAGACGGTGAACCTGCCGACGGCCGGTGCGGCGGCGAACAGCAGCGGCAGCGTGCCGAGACCGGCGGCCACCACCAGCGCCAGCCGCAGGGCGAGCGCCAACTGCGCCCGGACCAGGCCCTTGACCAGCGCCTCACCGACCGGGGTCTGCTCGGCGAGGTCGGTGCGGGCCCGGTCGGTGGCGGCACGCCGGGTCGCGGCGTCAGCGAGGACCACCCGGGTGCGCGGGCTCGGGGGCGGATCGGCCATGTTCGGCAGTCTCGCCGCCCCCGGCGGATTGTCAATCCCTGTAGATCTCGTCCGCGCAGTCCGCGGGTGGGTTCACCGCCAGATCACGGGCGGTCTGCCGGCCGAGGTTCCACTCCCACCAGGCCTCGTCGGACGGCATCCGGTCGCCGATCGCCCAGAGCAGGCAGTCCTGGCGGTCCGCGTCGTCCAGCCCGGAGATCGCCGGCGCGGCGTCGGCGGAGAGCCCGCTCAGGTACGCCATGTCGATGCGCTGGGTGCGCTCGTAGCGCTGCACGTGGTTCTCGGCGATCAGGCCGTCCGGGTTCGCCCCGGCGAGGCCGAGCAGTGCCAGCACACCGGCCGCGATCGCCACCCGGGGCAGCCACGGCGCCCGGATCCGGATCCCGGCCACCAGCACCAGGACGAGCACGAACCCGAACCAGACCTCGCAGCAGGCGACCAGCAGCCGCAACCGGGTCAGCCCGTAGGTGTCGGTGTAGACGTTCATCCGGTGCAGCGCGGACGCGACGATGACCAGGGTGAGCGTGGCCAGCGTGCCCAGCACGATCCGCAGCAGCGTCCGGTCGCGGGCCTCACCGCGGGGCGCCCACCGGGCCGCGCCGGCCAGCACCACCAGGGTCAGGCCGGTGACGATGCAGAGCTGCCAGAAGCCGCTGCGGGCGTACTCGGCGTAGGTGAGCCCCTCGGTCTGCACGACGTGCCGGCTGCCGCCGAAGAGCACGGTGAGCTGGACCGCCACGAACGCCGCGAAGAGCAGGGTGAGCAGGCCGAGCGGGACGGCCCACTCGGCGCGGCGGACCTTGCGGCCCTCGGTGCGGTCCAGCCGGCTGACGTCCGGCGGGGCGGCGCGGAGGAAGGCGGCCGCGCCGAGCAGGACGAACGTGACGGCGGTCAGGAACACCCAGCGGAAGACCGTGTCGACGCGGATCTCCGGTGTCAGCGCGTCGAAAACCCGGGCGAAGGCCGCGTCGGCCGAGACGAAGAGCGAGCCGAAGACGGTGAGCAGGGCGATCGAGACGGCCACGGTCGCGGCGATCCGGACGCCAGAACCGTTCGGTCCGCGGCTGCCCAGACGGGCGAGACCACGCAGCAGCCAGGACAGGCCGCGCAGCGCGGCCACCGGGACGATGACGTACGACGCGGTCACGGCACGCAT
Organism: Actinoplanes sp. NPDC024001; assembly: GCF_040638955.1. NCBI lineage: Bacteria > Bacillati > Actinomycetota > Actinomycetes > Micromonosporales > Micromonosporaceae > Actinoplanes > Actinoplanes sp. NPDC024001. Next base: position 170,407 of record NZ_JBEZZB010000001.1, on the reverse strand, counting down.
CGAGCGTCCGGTGCTGACCGCCACGACCCCGGTCACCGAGGCGGTCATCAGGCAGAGCACGAACAGCCAGTCGGCCGCCCGGAAGGTGCCGACCGCGAACAGGGCGACGGTGGCCGCGGCCCAGGCGACGCGGGTCCGGGAGACGGCCGGTGCGGGGCGCCGGACCAGCGGCGGCACCGCGTCCGGCTCCGGGAAGATCCGGGCGGCGACCAGGGCGGTGACGCCGGCGCTCACGGTGACCAGCCAGCCGACACCGGCCCGGTCGAGAGGGAGGGTGAGCGCGGCGACGACCGACGCGGCGAGCAGCGTGTAGATCGTCACGGCTGAGGGCGGGCGGCCCGGTCCGGGCCACCGGCGGTCCCATTCGGTCAGCGGCGGCCACGGCCCGTGCATCGGGCCGGCGTCCGTTTTTTGAGCTGGAGGTGCCGTGGACATGTCGATGCCTTCCCGCGCTGTGTCAGACGGTTTGCAGTGGAAGTCGTACTTCGATGTGGCAGCCGCGCTGCTGCTCCGGCTCGACCACCGCGATCGTTCCCCGGTGCAGCTGCACCACCCAGCGTGCGATCGCCAGGCCCAGCCCGGAGCCGCCGCCGGTCGCTCGTTCACCCCGGGTGAATCGTTCGAAGACCCGCTCGCGCTCGGCGGCCGGGATGCCGGAGCCCTGATCGGCCACGGCGAACAGGCAGTGCTCGTCGCGGCGCTCGGCCCGGACCGTGACGACGCCGCCCGGCGGGCTGTGCCGGGCCGCGTTGTCCAGCAGGTTCGCGAAGACCTGGTGCAGCCGCTCGCGGTCACCGCAGAGCACGATCCCGGGGGCGGAGACCTCGAACTTCACGTCGAGCCCGGTGCCGTCGGCGTTGACCGCGGCCTCCCGGACCACGTCGCCGAGGAAGACCGGCACGTCGATCAGATCCCGGCGCAGCGAGGTCACCCCGGCGTCCAGCCGGGACAGGTCGAGCAGGTCGGTGACCAGGCGACTCAGACGCTCGGTCTGGGCCAGGGCGGTGCGCATCGTCTCCGGCTCGGCCGCGGCCACCCCGTCGACGATGTTCTCCAGCACGCCCTGGAGCGCGGTGATCGGCGTACGCAACTCGTGCGAGACGTTGGCGATCAGCTCGCGCCGCTGCCGGTCGGCGGCCGCCAGGTCGGCGGCCATCTGGTTGAACGCGGAGGCCAGCTCGCCGACCTCGTCCTGTGACCGAGTGCGGACCCGCTGGGTGTAGTCGCCGCGGGCCATCTTGCGGGCCGCGACGGTCATCTCCCGCAGCGGCACGGTCGCGCCGTGCGCCATCACCTGGAGGGTGACCAGCCCGAGCGCGGCGGCGATGGCGATCCACAGCAGGTCGACCCGGTAGAAGTCGATGCTCCACAGGAAGACCAGCAGGCCCACCCCGCCGGCGAAGCCCAGGGCCAGCGAGAGTTTCGCCTTGATCGAGCGGACCGGGTCGAGCGGGCGCGGGAGCCACCCGAAGAGCCGGACCGCCAGGTCGTGCAGGGCGTTCACCGGTCGACCTCCAGGGCGTAACCGACGCCGTGCACGGTGCGGATCAGGTCGGCCCCGAGCTTGCGGCGCAGGCCCTTGATGTGGCTGTCGACGGTGCGGGTGCCGGAGGCGTCCGCCCAGCCCCACACCTCGGCCAGCAGCCGTTCGCGGGGCAGGACCGTCCGCGGCCGCTCGGCCAGGTGCAGCAGCAGGTCGAACTCGGTCGGGGTCAGGTGTGCCTCCACCCCGCCGCGCAGCACCCGCCGCTCCGCCGGGTTGATCTCCAGGTCGCCGAGCCGGATGCGCGGCGTCTCCGGTTTCGGCTGCCGGATCGCGGCCGCCTTGTCCGCCCGGCGCAGCAGCGCGTGCACCCGGGCGGCCAGCTCCCGCATCGAGAACGGCTTCGCCATGTAGTCGTCCGCGCCGACCGCGAGCCCGACCAGCAGGTCCGTCTCGTCGCCGCGCGCGGTCAGCATCAGGATCGGGACCGGGCGCTCGGCCTGGATGCGGCGGCACACCTCCAGGCCGTCGAAGCCGGGCAGCATCACGTCCAGCACGATCACGTCCGGGTGGGTGTTGCGGGCGGTCTCGACGGCGCTCGGGCCGTCGCCGACCACCTGCACCAGGAAACCTTCGGCGCGCAGCCGGGCGGCCACCGCGTCGGCGATGGCTCGCTCGTCCTCCACCAGCAGGACCCGTCGCTCGGTCGTCTCCATGGCCGATGAGCTTAGGTACCGGCTGGGTAGACGCCGGGGTCAAGTTGTGAACGAAGTGTGCAGATTGATCCGGCCAGCCTGTGTGCAAGTTGCAGAGCCTGTGGATAACTCTGTGGGTAAGTCGGTGGACCTGTGGATTACGGTGTGGATTAACGGGTCCAGTCGTGCTTGGCGGCCCGAATCAGACGGTCCTTGAGCTCCCGGGTGTGCCGGCGGCTCACCGGCAGCTCCACGCCGTCCACCGCCACCACATAACCGGAGTTGGTCAGCCGCAGCTCGGTCACCAGGCGCAGCTGCACCAGATACGACCGGTGGATACGGACGAAACCCGCGTTCGCCCAGCGCTCGGCCAGCGTGGCCAGCGAGACGCGGACCAGGTGGGACGTGTCCCCGGTGTGCAGCCGGGCGTAGTCGCCCTGCGCCTCCACCCAGCGCACCGAGGACCGCGGCAGCATGCGGGTGGTGCCGGCCAGCTCCACCGGGATCGCCGGCTCGTCCGGCGGCGTCGCCGGGGCCGGTGCGGAGCGCAGGCCCGCCACCCGGCGCAGCGACTCACCCAGCCGCTCGGCCCGCACCGGCTTGCGGACATAGTCGGTGACGCCCAGGTCGAAGGCGTCGACGGCGCCGTCGTCATAGGCGGTGACGAAGACGATCGCCGGTGGCTGGGCGAAACGGCGCAGGATCCGGGCCAGCTCCATGCCGTCCAGGCCGGGCATCCGGATGTCCAGGAAGACCGCGTCCACCTCGGTGTCGCGCAGCACCCGCAGCGCCTCGGTGGCGTCGCCGGCCCGGTGCACGTGTGCCACCCGGCCGTCGGCGTTGAGGAGATAGGCCAGCTCGTCGAGGGCGGGTGGCTCGTCGTCGACGGCGAGCACGACGAGACTCATGCCCGCACCTGGGGATGGAACTTCGGCACCCGCATGCTCACCTTCGTACCCGCTCCGAGGGCGGTCTCCACCACCAGGCCGTTGTGATCGCCGAACACCGAGCGCAACCGCTCGTCCACATTGACGAGGCCGACGTGCTGCCCGTCCTCGCCCTCCGAACCGTCGCGCCCGAAGACCGCCGGATCCATGCCGACGCCGTCGTCCTCGACCGTGATGTGGCACTCGGCCCCCGCGTCCCGCGCCTCGATGCTCACCATACCGACGCCGGGTTTGCGCGACAGGCCGTGCCGAACCGCGTTCTCCACCAGCGGTTGCAGGCAGAGGAACGGCAACCCGACCGGCAGCACCTCGGGGGCGATCTGCAGCCGGACCTGGAGCCGGTCGCCGAACCGGGCCCGCTCGATGGTGAGGTAACGGTCGATGGAGCGCAGCTCCTCGGCGAGCGTGGTGAACTCGCCGTGCGCCCGGAACGAGTAGCGCGTGAACTCGGCGAACTCCAGGATCAGCTCGCGGGCCCGCTCCGGATCGGTGCGCACGAACGAGGCGATCGCGGTCAGCGCGTTGTAGATGAAATGGGGGCTGATCTGCGCCCGCAGCGCCCGGACCTCGGCGCGTGCCAGCCGCTCGCGCGACGAGTCCAGCTCGGCGAGGGCGAGCTGCGAGCCGGCCCAGCGCGCCGCCTCCAGCGTCGCCTGCACCAGGCCCGGCGCGGGCTGGCCATCGGCCACCGCCACCAGCGCGGCCTCGGCCGTGCCGTCCGGCCCGGCCAGCGGCGCGATCATCGCGCCGCGCACCACGCAATCCATCCGGTCACAGGGCAGATCGGACCCGTTGAGCACGACCGAGCGCTGCGTCCCCACGGCCCGCCGGGCGGCGGCGGTCAGCTGGTCCTGATGGTGCGCGCCGCGACCGTCATAGGCCAGGCAGGTCTGCCCGTCGGTGATCGCCAGCCCGACCGCACCCACCAGCGTGCGCAGGTGCCGGACCGCCTTGCCGGCCGACGCCGGGGTGAGCCCGCCCCGCAGCGGCTCGGCGGCCAGGGCCGCGGTGTGCAGCACGTCGTAGGTGGCGCGCTGCATCGCGGTGGCGATCCCCCGCCGGGCCCGCAGCCGGATCACCGCGGCCACCGCGGCGGCCAGGGCTGCGAGCACAGCGAGGACCGCCAGCACACTCCCGACCTGACCCGCCACGCAGCGATCCTGACGGCTCCGCCGGGCTAACTCAATAGGCGCCCTTGCGCTTCAGGACGACGAAGATGGTGCGCCAGAGGATGCTCAGGTCGTAGGTGAGCGACCAGTTGTCGACGTAGTAGAGGTCGAGACGGACCGCCTCGTCCCAGGACAGGTCGGACCGGCCGCTGACCTGCCACAGGCCGGTGATGCCGGGGCGCACCAGCAGGCGGCGGCGGACGTCGCCGAGGTAGTCACCGTCGTCCGCGGGCAGCGGGCGGGGACCGACCAGGGACATCTCGCCCTTGAGCACGTTGATCAGCTGGGGCAGCTCGTCCAGAGAGGTGGCCCGCAGCTTCGCTCCGAAGGAGAAGATCCGCGGGTCGTGCTTCATCTTGAAGAGCATGCCGTCGGACTCGTTGAGTTCCTCCAGCGTGGCCTTGCGCTCCTCGGCGTCCACATACATCGTCCGGAACTTCCAGACCCGGAAGGTGCGGCCGTCGTGGCCGACCCGGGTCTGCCGGAAGAAGATCGGGCCGGGGTCGGACAGCCGGATGCCGATCGCGATGACCAGCAGGATCGGGCTGATCAGCAGCAGGCCGAGGCCGGCGGCGACCCGGTCCATCAGGTTCTTGACCAGCCAGCCGGGGCCGGAGAGGGTCGGCTCCTCGACGTGCAGGAGCGGCAGTCCCTCGATCGGGCGGATGTGGACCCGGGGGCCGGCGATGTCGGTGAGCTGCGGCGCGACCACCAGGTCCACACCGGTGCCTTCGAGCTGCCAGGCCAGCCGGCGCAGCTCGCCGGGCTCGGTGCTGGCCGATCCGCAGACCGCGATGGTGTCGGCGCCGACCTCGCGGACCAGCGACAGGACGTCACGACCGGCGTAGACCGGGACCGGGGTCTCGATGCCACGCGCCGCCGCGTACCCGTCGGTGATGTGGATGGCGACCGGGATGAGGCCGGCGGCCGGGCTGCGGGTGACCGCGGTGTAGACCTCGAGCGCCTCCGGCAGCGTGCCGACCAGGACCATCCGGTGCGCGCCGTGCCCGGTGCTGCGCCGGGCGAAGTGCAGCACCTGCCGGGCACCCACCCGGCACAGCAGGATGAGCACGAGCGCGCTCAGCGACGCCGTGGCGACCGTGCCACGGGACAGGTCGGCCTTGGTGGCGAACGCCAGCAGCGACACACAGGCCACGACGGTGACCGAGGTCCGCACGACCCGTTTGAACTCCTCGCTGCCCAGACCGAGATAGCGCCGGTCGTAGGTGCCGTTGGTCCAGAGCAGGACCAGCCAGCCGAGCGGCAGCACGATGTAGGCGAAGAAGAAGAAGAGTTCGGTGCCCTCCAGCGGGCCCCAGCTCCGGTTGGTGAAACCGGCTCGCGATTTCTCCAGGAAGGTGGCGGCGATCCAACTGGCCGTCAGAGTGGACAGCAGGTCGAGCAGGACGAGCCCGAACGTGTACGGCCGGTGCCAACGGGACAGGCGCCGACGCTGCCGGCTCCACGCCGATCGGGGAACGCCGTTGCTCGGAGTCGGCGAGTGCCACTCGAAGCTGTCGTACCCCACGGGCTTGCTCCGGCTGCTGTCGGTGGTTGGGCGATGCAGGCTAGTCGTCACTTCGCCTACGTCCTCCCGCATCCGGAAAAAGATTACGCACCGCCACGACGGTCGGGTCGTCGGCGGGTCCGCCGATACCCGTTCGCGTCATAACGGTTGCCAGGGACCGAGCCACTATACCGATGGATCGGCCGGAGTGAAGGTGACGTTGCGGTGGCAATCCCACCTTGTACGTTGCGTGACTGAGCGGTGGCAAAATCACCGCACCAGCTTGGACAGCCTGCGGTCCGCCAACGGCTTACCGCCGGTCTGGCAGGTAGGGCAGTATTGCAGACTCTTGTCCGCGAACGAGACTTCTCGCACCGTATCCCCGCAAACCGGGCAGGGAAGCCCGGTCCGGGCGTGGACCCGCATGCCCGCGCGCTTCTCGCCCTTGAGCTCGGCCGCCTTCTGCCCGACCGATCGCTCGACGGCGTCGGTCTCCACCGCGCGCATCGCCTCGTAGAGGGTGCCGATCTGCTCGTCGGTGAGCTTGCCGCTGAGCGCGAACGGCGACAGTTTCGCCACGTGCAGGATCTCGTCGGAGTAGGCGTTGCCGATCCCGGCGAGCACCTCCTGGTCGGTGAGGACGCCCTTGATCTGTCCGTTCCGCCCGCGTATGCGAGAAGTGAACTCGTCGAGCGAAACGGCCAGCGCGTCCGGGCCGAGCCGCGACACGCCGGGGACCTCGGCCGGATCCCGCACCAGATAGGCCGCCAGGGACTTCTGGGTACCGGCCTCGGTCAGGTCGAAACCGGAGTCGTCGTCGAGCCGGACCCGGATCGCGATCGGGCCACTGCCCGGCTTGAGCGGAGCCGGCGACTTGAACGAGTCGCGATAGTGCAGCCAGCCGGCGCGTGCCAGGTGGACGATCAGATGCAGCTCCGGGCCGATGCCGACGTCGAGGAACTTGCCGTGCCGGCCGGCGGCGACGACGGGCAGGCCACCCAGGGTGGACGGCGCCGGGTCATAGGTCTTCAGCGCGCTGAAGGAGGCGACCTCGAAGCGCTGCACGGTATGGCCGACCGCACGCTCACGCAGGTAAGCCGCGAGCGCCTCGACCTCGGGGAGTTCGGGCACCTCCTCACGGTAGCGGTTTCCGTCACGAGCGAGGAGAGAGCGGAGCGAGCCCCGCAGTCCGCGACCTCTAGGCTCCGGTTCATGAAGGTGGTGGTAGCGCACAACCGGTACCGCGAGGCGATCCCCTCCGGGGAGAACGTCATCGTCGACACCGAGATCGAGCAGCTGCGGGCGGCGGGGGTCGAGGTGGTGCCCTTCCAGCGCAGCTCGGACTCGATCGGCGAGATGCCGGCGAGCCGCAAGGTGCTGCTGCCCATCTCCCCGATGTACGGCGTGGACGCCCAGCGCGACCTGTCCGAACTCCTGTCCCGGGAGAAGCCGGACGTGCTGCACCTGCACAACCCGTACCCGCTGCTCTCGCCCTGGGTGATCCGGACCGCGCACGCGCACGGCGTGCCGGTCGTGCAGACCGTGCACAACTACCGGCAGGTCTGCTCGTCCGGGCTGTACTTCCGCGACGGGCACAACTGCCGGGACTGCCGGGGCAAGATCCTCGGCTGGCCGGCGATCAAGCACCGCTGCTACCGCGGCTCCGCGGCGCAGAGCGCGATCATGGCGACCACCCTGGCCGTGCACCGGGGGACCTGGCGCTCGGTGGACCGGTACATCGCCCTCACCGACAAGATCGCCGGGCATCTCGGCGACTACGGCATCCCGGCCGAGCGGATCGTGATCAAACCGAACGGCCTGCCCGACCCGGGCGCGCCGGAACCGCTGGGCGACGGCTTCCTCTACGGCGCCCGGCTCTCCCCGGAGAAGGGCCTCGGCCTGCTGCTCGACGCCTGGCAGCGGCACCCGGACGGCGCCCTCGGGACACTGCGGATCGCCGGCGACGGCGAGCTGCGCCCGCTGGCGGAGCAGGCGGCGGCCCGGCGGGCGGACGTGACCTATCTGGGCCCGCTGGACCGGGCCGGGATGACCGCGGCACGCCGCGCGTCGGCGGTGGTGATCGCCGTGCCGACCTGGGAGGACGTGCTCCCGACGGTGATCCTGGAGGCGATGTCGGCGGGCCGGGCCGTGCTCGGCACCGCGGTCGGCGGCATCCCGTACCTGGTGGGCAGCGGGGCCGAGGCGGCCGGCTGGCTGGCCCAGCCGGACCCGGAGTCGCTCGCGGCGGCCCTGCCGGTGGCCCGTGCCGGTGCGGCGGCCGCGGCGCCGGCCGCCCGGGAGCGATACCTGCGGCACTTCCACCCGGACGTGCTGACCCACCGGCTGACCGAGATCTATACCGAGATGATTGCTGATTCACAGCGCACATCTAGGTAATTTCGCCGCCCCGCGGGCAAAATCGCGCGTGTGACAGATCGATCAGTCTCGCAGTCCGGAGTCTCCCGCCGTACGGTGCTGCTCGGTTCCGCCACGGCGGCCGTCGTGGCGGGCGGCGCCGGTTTCCTGCTCGGCCGAGCCGGCCGGGAGGACGAACCGCCACGGACCGCGGCGCCGGCCGCCCCACCCGCCAAGTACCGCTCCCGCCCCGACCTGGACGGGCTCCCCGACGTCACCATCACCACGCCGGCCGACAACGTCGCACCGGGATACGTCTTCCTGACCCCGTTCGCCGGCGAGACGCTGCGCGGACCGCTGATCGTGGACGCCAAGGGCTCCCCGGTGTGGTTCAAGAAGGTGCCCGACCCGGCCACCGTCGCCATCGACTTCAAGGTGCAGCGGTACCGGAACAAACCCGTGCTGACCTGGTGGGAGGGGACCATCGGGGGAACCGGCGGGCAGGGCGTCGGGCAGGGCGAGTTCGTGATCGTCGACGAGTCCTACCGGGAGATCGCCCGGATCCGCGCGGCCGGGACCGAACAGGCCGACCAGCACGATCTGGTGCTCACGCCGGCCGGGACGGCGCTGTTCTGGGTCTACGACCCGGTGCCGTTCGACCTCTCCGCGAAGGGCGGTCCGGCCGACGGGGTGCTGCACGACGGTGTGCTCCAGGAGATCGACGTGGCGACCGGCCGGAAGGTCTTCGAGTGGCGGGCCCGCGAGCACGTGACGCTGGACGAGTCGTACGCGCCGCTGCCGCAGGGCGAGGCGGCCCACCTGCCCTACGACTACCTGCACCCGAACTCGGTCAGCCTGGACCACGACGGGCACCTGCTCTTCTCCGCCCGGCACACCTGGGCGGTCTACAAGGTGCACCGCAAGACCGGCGCGGTCATCTGGCGCATCGGCGGCAAGAAGTCCGACCTCCGGGTCGACCAGCGGTCCACCTTCTCCTGGCAGCACGACTTCCAGCGGCGCCGGGACGGCAGCTACAGCATCTTCGACAACGGCGCCGGGATCACCACCGAACGCGACTACTCGCGTGGGCTGATCTTCCAGGTCGACGAGCAGGCCCGGACGGTCACCTTCGTCGCCGAGCACGTGCACCCGCAGCGGCTCTCCGCCCCGACCCAGGGCAACTTCCGGGAGCTGCCGGACGGCGGCACGTTCATCGGGTGGGGCGAGAAGCCGCACTTCACCGAACACCGGCCGGACGGCACGGTGCGGTTCGCCGGCCATCTGCCGGAGGGCAACCAGTCATACCGGGCGTACAAGGCGGACTGGATCGGGGTCGCCCACGACCAGCCGGCGCTCGGCCTGCGCGTGGAGGGCGGCAACGTGCTGGCCTCGGCGAGCTGGAACGGGCACACCATGGTGACGAAGTGGCGGGCCCGGTCCGGAGCCCAGCCGGGCGTGCTGCAGGGCGCGGTGGAGGCGGCGCGGTCCGGGTTCGAGACCACGCTGACCATTCCCGGCACGCCGGAGTACGTGGTGGTGGAGGCGCTGGACGACGCCGGTCAGGTGCTCGGGTCCTCCAGCGCCATCCCGATCAGGATCTGAGCGCCGCGCGCCCGGTGAAGGCGATGCTGGCCGCCAGGAACCCGGCGTTGATCAGGGTGAACAGCGCGACGAACCAGACCGTCCACTGCGGCGCCACGGTGAGCACCACGCCGGCCAGCGTGATCACCGCGCCGTAGTCACGGACCAGCTTGACCATCCGGACCGGCAGGGACCGGCTGGTCACCATGCTGGACGCCTGGTCGCCGCCCTGCATCACCGAGGTGACCAGGTTGACCATCCAGGTGGCGGCGAACGCGGCCAGCAGCCAGGCCGGGGTGTCCGGCTCCTGCGCCTTGGCGGTCGCGGCCAGGGCTGCCACCAGGGCGGACTGGACCGCGACGTCGCAGAGCACGTCGAGGCGGGCGCCGGCCGGGCTGGTCTGCCCGGTCACCCGGGCCAGCTGGCCGTCGGAGCAGTCGAACGCGTACGCCAGCTGCCAGCCGATCAGCGCGAGCAACCCGACCGGCGCCGCCCAGAAGCTGCCGTCGGCCACCGGGCCGGCGGCAGCGATCACCACGAAGGAGGTCAGGCAGCCGAGCCCGAGGTTGAAGACGGTGAGCACGGTCGGGGTGAGGCGGTGCTTGTGCGCCCGCACCGCGATCCGGGCGCCGATCCGTTGACTGATTCCCTCGCTGAAGAGGCCACCGCCCCGGTTCACCGCGTAGTAGTCGGCGGCCGTGGGCGCGGGCTCAGTGGGCTGCGACTGCATCGTCGTACTCGGCCAGCTTCCGCCGGATCTCGTCCGGCTTCATGTCCAGGTGTTCGAGGATGGTGTAGCGGTCCGGCCGGGTCCGCGGGGCGAACTCGACGATCCGCACGAACTGCTCGACGTCCAGGCCGACGTCCGAGGGGGTGCGCGGCAGCTGGTGGCGGGCCAGGCACTCGGACATCTGCCGGAACCGCCGCTCGTCGCCGCGCAGGAAGGTGCAGAACAGCGCGCCCATGCCGGCCAGCTCGCCGTGCGACGCCGTACCCGGGTAGAGCGAGTCGGTGGCGTGCATGATCTCGTGGCAGCCGCCGCTGGAGGGCCGGCTGCTGCCGCAGACCGCCATCGCGAGGCCGCTGGAGATCAGCGCCTCGGCCAGCACGGTGACGAACGCGTCGTCGGTCATGTCGCCGGGCATGGTGAGCACCGCCTCGGCGCCCATCCGGGCCAGCGAGGCGGCCAGGCCGTCGACCGGCTCGCCGCGCACCTCGCGGGCCAGCTCCCAGTCGGCCAGCGCGCTGATGTTGCTGATCACGTCACCGATGCCGGCCCGGTTGACCAGCTCCGGGCCGTTCTCGACGAAGTCCAGGTCGACGACGACGCCGAACGGGATGTGCACGCCGTACGAGCCCTTGATGCCGTCGTTGATGAGGCTGGCGACCGGGGAGGCGATGCCGTCGTTGGCGAGGCTGGTCGCCACCGAGACCATCGGCAGGCCCCAGCGGCTGGCCGCGTACTTGGCGGTGTCGACGGTCTTGCCGCCGCCGATGCCGATCACCGCGTCGTAGTGCCCGGAGCGCAGCTTGTCGGCCAGCTCCAGCGCCGCGTCCAGCGTGCCACCGGTGGTGGTGAAGACGGTCGCCGACTGCAGCGAGGGCCGCAGCAGGTCGACCACCTTCTCGCCGAGCCCCGGGCCGACCACCACCGCGACGTCGCCGCCGGCGGAGATACGACCGTCGGCGAGGATCTTGCCGAGGTCGGCGACCGCGCCCCGCCGCACCTCGATGTGCAGCGGGGTCTGGACGCTACGAGCTAGTAGCGGCATGCGATGTCCCGGGCCTTGGCCAGGTCGTCGTGGTTGTCCACCTCGACCCAGGGCAGGTCGCCGATCTCGGCGGCACGCACCTCGCCGCCCCGGTTCGCGTACTCCTGGAAGCCGTCCTCGTAGTACAGGTCGGGGTTGCGCTCCCAGGTGGTCTTGAGCGCGTCGGCCAGGGCCGACGCGGCGGACGCCTCGATGATGTTGGCGCCGATGTACTCGCCGTACGCCTCGGCCGGGTCCATCAGCTTGGTGATCTTGGTGAGCTGGCCGTCGGCGCCGAAGACGGTCTTCATCTCCTCGTCGGCCAGCTTCTTCACCGTGTCGACGGCGAGCAGGATGCTCGGGCCGCGCTTGGCCAGCAGCGTGTGCTCGACGCTGACCGGGTGCACGGTGTCGCCGTTGACCATCAGCGCGCCCTGGGCGAAGTGGTCCCGGGCCAGCCACAGGGAGTAGGCGTTGTTCCACTCCTCGGCCTTGTCGTTGTGCACCAGGGAGATCTTCACGCCGTACTTGCGCTCGAAGCCCTCGACCCGCTCCTCCACCGCGCCGGCGCAGTAGCCGACCACGATCGTCACGTCGGTCAGGCCGGCGGCTGCCAGGTTGCGCAGGGAGATGTCCATGATCGTGGTCTCCCCGTCCACGGGGACCAGCGCCTTCGGCAGCGTGTCCGTGTACGGGCGCAACCTGCGCCCCGCGCCGGCGGCGAGTACCAGACCGATCATGGGTGGTTCCTTCCAGAACGAGGGGTGTGCCCAGCGAGGATAGCGGCACCAGTCCCATCAGCAGGACTCGCGCGGACCACTGGGAAAATGGTATAGACCCGGCTTCTAAGCTGATGGGCATGACCGCTGAGCAGCTGATCTCCTTCGCCCGTGGCGCTCCGTCGCTGGACATCGTCGACGTGGAGGGCCTCAAGGCCGCCGCCGCCCGTGCCTTCGACGCCGACCCGGCCGGCGTGACCGCCTACGGCACCTCTGTCGGCTACCTCCCGCTGCGCAAGTGGATCGCCGACAAGCACAACGTCTCCCCCGATCAGGTCATCGTGACGAACGGCTCGCTGCAGGCGGACGCGTTCCTCTTCGGCCACCTGGTCAAGGCGGGCGACGACGTGGTGGTGGAGAAGCCGACCTACGACCGGACCCTGCTCAACCTGCAGAACCTGGGCGCCAAGGTGCACCAGGTCACCGTCGAGGCGGACGGCATCGACGTCGAGGAGCTGCGCGCGCTGCTCGAGTCCGGGGTGCGGCCCAAGCTGGCGCACATCATCCCGAACTACCAGAACCCGGCCGGTGTCACGCTCTCCGCCGAGAAGCGGCAGGCGCTGCTCGCCCTGGCCGAGCAGTACGAGTTCATCATCTTCGAGGACGACCCGTACGTGGACATCCGGTTCCGCGGCGAGGCGCTGCCCTCGATGCTCTCGCAGGACACGAACAACCTGGTGGTGCACGCCTCCAGCTTCACCAAGACGGTCTGCCCCGGCGTCCGCGTCGGCTACCTGGTCGGCCCGGCCGCGCTGATCGACGCGATCGCGAAGAAGGCCACCAACCTCTACATCTCGCCGGGCATGGTGTCCGAGGCGATCGTGCACCAGTTCTGCGTCTCCGGCGACATCGAGAAGTCGGTCCGGACGGTCAGCGCCGCGCTGGGCGAACGGGCCCGGGTTCTGGCCGAGTCGATCCGCAAGCACATCCCCGGGGCCACGTTCACCGAGCCGGACGGCGGTTACTTCCTCTGGGTCGACCTGCCCGAGGACGTCGACGTCGACAGGCTCTTCCCGGCGGCCATGAAGAAGGGTGTCGCGGTCGTGAAGGGCAGCGACTTCCTGCTCGAGGGCGGCCGGCACTCGCTGCGCCTGGCCTACTCCGCGGTCACCGTCGACCAGATCGACGAGGGCGTGCGCCGGCTCGCCGACGCCATCGAAGAGGTGCGAAGCTGACAGCCGCTTCCCGTGCCGGCCGGAGGGTCGGCACGGGAACCTCCGGGTAGCCTCGATTGGTTTGGTGGTCCCCGGGGGAGGTTGAAGCTATGACGGAGAACCGTGCTCGCCCGCTCGGAAAGGCCCTCGCCGAGCGGATGCGAGGCTTTCTCACCAACGGGGAGCTCGCCGAGCCGAACGGTTCCCGCGTCCACACCACTACCTCGGTGGTCGACTGCGGCGTCTATGTCGGCGGAAAGCGCCTGCCGGGGGACTTCCGGCCCGACCGGGCCCTCGTGGAGGCCTGCCGGCAGGAGGGCGCCTTCGTCTGGCTCGGCCTGCACGAGCCGTCGGAGGCCGAGATGGCGGCCATCGCCCGCACCTACGGCCTGCACGAGCTGGCCGTGGAGGACGCGGTCAAGGCCGAGCAGCGGCCCAAGCTGGAGCAGTTCGGCGCGGTGCACTTCCTGGTCCTGCGCACCGCCCGCTACGTGCCGCACCAGGAGCTGACCGAGAGCCAGCAGGTGGTGGAGACCGGCCAGATGATGATCTTCATCGGGGAGCGGTTCGTCATCACCGTCCGGCACGGCGACGCCTCCGAGATGGCGCCGGTCCGCGCCGACCTGGAGGCGCAGCGTGCGGTGCTGCTGGAGCAGGGGCCGTGGGCGGTCGCCTACGCGGTGACCGACCGGGTCGTCGACCACTACCTCGAGGTGGCCGACCAGGTCGAGGCGGACCTGGACATCATCGAGGAGGGCGTCTTCTCGCGGGACAAGAGCGCCCCGATCCAGCAGGTCTACCAGCTGAAACGGGAGCTGGTGGAGTTCCGCCGGGCGGTGGTGCCGTTGCAGCGGCCGCTCGCCGCGATCACCGCGAGCCAGGGTGTGGTGCCCAAGGAGATCCGGCGCTACTTCCGCGACGTGCAGGACCACCTCACCCGCACCGTGGAGCAGGTGTCCTCCTACGACGACCTGCTCAACTCGATCCTGCAGGCACGGCTTGCCCAGGTGACGGTGGACCAGAACAACGACATGCGCAAGATCGCGTCCTGGGCGGCCATCGCCACGGTGTGGACCGCCTTTGCCGGCATCTACGGCATGAACTTCGACTACATGCCGGAGCTGGGCTGGAAGTACGGCTACCCGGCCCTGGTCGCCGTCCTCTCGGTGATCACCGTGCTGCTCTACCGGGCCCTGCGGCGCAACGGTTGGCTCTAAAGTGGCGTGATGCCGTCGCGTCAGGATGAGCTGCATTCGTATCAGTATTCGATGCAGCGCGTCGTCGCGGCGCTGGTCACGCACGATCCCGATCCGCCACGCTCGCCGATGCGCCGGGCCGGCCTCACCGCGCTGATCGGGGTGCTGATCGCCGCGCTCGGCCTGGGCGGCACCGCGGCGTACGGCATGGTCACCGGGCACACCATGACCGAGGCGACCGACGCCGACGCCGTGCTGCTGGAGAAGGGCACCGGCGCGCGCTACGTCTACCTGCCCGCCGACGGCCGCCTGCACCCGGTGCTGAACTACACCTCGGGCCTGCTCCTCGCCGGTGGCGCCCGCCCCGAGGTGAAGGCCGTGCGCGCCGACAAGCTGGCCAGGGTGCCGCTGGGCGAGCCGCTCGGCATCCCGGGCGCGCCGGACTCGCTGCCCACCGCCAAGAACCTGCTGGCCGGGGACTGGTCGGTCTGCTCCGAGACGGTGGCCGGCGGGCCGCGGAGCACCCTGCTGGTCGGAGCCGCCCCGTCCGGCGGCACGGATGCGGCGGAGCGAGGACTGCTGGTGCGCGACGAGGCCGGGCGCACCCATCTGGTGCACGGCAACCAGCGCTTCCTGCTGGCCGCGGAGCGGGTCGACGTGATCCAGCGGGCGCTCGGTTGGTACGGCCGGCGTCCATGGCCGGCCCCGGCGGCCTGGGTGGACGCGATCCCGGCCGGCCCCGATCTGGCCGCTCCGGTGATTCCCGGCGCCGGCCGGCCCTCGACGATCGCGGGGCGCCGCATCGGGCAGGTGGTCACCGACGGGAACCAGTTCGCGGTGGTGCTGCGGGACGGGATCGCCCCGGTGGGCGAGACACAGGCGAGACTGCTGGCGCCGGCGGCGGCGATCGGCGCGGCGTTCCGGCAGTTGCCCGGCTCGGCGACGCGGCTCGGCGACGGCGCGGGCCTACCGGCCCGGGTGCCCCGGCTCGCCGACGATCCGGCGCGGGCATGCGTCACCCTCGCGGGTGGCAACGCCGTCGTACGGCTGGACGCCGCTTTCCCGCCCGGTGCGGCACCAACCGGACCGACCCGCGTCGATCGTGTGCACGTGGCCCGTGGCCGGGGCGCGCTCGTGGTCGCGGCGGCCTCGCCGGGCGCCCCGGCGAGCACCGGCGCGGTGCACCTGGTCACCGACAGCGGCCGTCGCTATCCGCTGGTGGGCCGCGATCTGGCGGCCCGGCTCGGTTATCCGGACGTGTCACCCCGGCCGGTGCCGGCGCAACTCGTCGCGTACGTCCCGGCCGGCCCGGCCCTGGATCGGGGTCGGGCCGGACGACCGTGACAGCGGTCCCGCGTCGGGGTCAGACGCTGCCGGGCTTGCTCTTGTCGGCCACCGTGCCGTTGGACGTGGTGTAGACGGTCGGCTCGATCGGCTCGAACGCGGCGTCGTCGGCACCGGTCTGCGCCGAGGTCAGCGCCGGGTCGTACTCCTCCCACTGCGCGTCGCGGCGGCGACGTGCGAAGTAGGCGGCACCCAGGCCGACCGCGGTGCCGAGCAGCGCGTAACCGGCGAGCCGGCCACCGCGGCCCTTCTTGCGCCCGTACGCCTTCTCGGCCTTGCGCTCCAGCTTGCGCGCGGCCTTCTCCTGCTTCTTGAGCTGCCGCTTCGACTGCTTCTTGGTCGCCTTGCCGGTGTGCCGGACGCTCTCGCTGGCCGCGGTCACCAGCGGAGTGATCGCCGCGACCGTGCTCTCCCAGCTGTTCGAGGCGGCGTCCTTGGCCTTCGTGGCGGCCGGCTGGACGCGGTCCTTCGCGGCGTTGAACTTGGGGCCGACGGTCGCGCTGGTCTCCTGCGCCGCGAGCGACGCGGCACGCTTGAAGTGATCCATGCTCTGGTTGAGCTCGTTGCGCATGCGGTTACTACGACGCCGACGGCGGATCGTTGCGAACACCAGTGCCCACCTCCTGTGGTCTTCTCCCAGGCCATGTTGCCTTCTCGGGTACCCCCGCGCCGCCGGATCCACGACATGGGGGAGGATCCGAATTGCACGAGAACAGTCCCATCACCGCAGACGGGAGTACCCGTGGCAGAGAACATTTACGCCACCCTTCACACCAATCACGGCGCGATCCGCCTCCAGCTGTTCCCGGATCACGCTCCCGCGACCGTCCGCAACTTCGTGGAGCTGGCCGAGGGCACCAAGGAGTACAAGGACCCGCGCACCGGTCAGCCGGGCAAGGGGCCGTACTACGACGGCACCATCTCGCACCGGGTCATCGCCGGTTTCATGGTGCAGATGGGTGACCCCACCGGCACCGGCCGTGGCGGCCCGGGCTACCAGTTCGGCGACGAGTTCCACCCGGAGCTCTTCTTCGACCGTCCGTACCTGCTCGCCATGGCGAACGCCGGCCCGGGCACCAACGGCTCGCAGTTCTTCATCACGGTTGTGCCGACCCCGCACCTGAACCGGCGGCACACCATCTTCGGCCAGGTCGCTGACGAGCAGTCCGCGAAGGTCGTCGACGCGATCGCGAACACCCCGACCGGCCCGGGCGACCGGCCCCGCGAGGACGTCGTGATCGAGCGCGTGGAGATCGAGCGTTCCTGACCGATGACGGTACCTTTGGTGCCATGAGTGAGGCTCCCTCGACCGCATCGGTGTGCTATCGGCATCCGGACCGAGAGACCATGCTCCGGTGCAGCCGCTGCGATCGTCCGATCTGCACGAGCTGCATGAACGACGCCGTGGTCGGCCACCACTGCCCGGACTGTGTCAAAGAGGGACGCCGCAGCCAGCGGCCGGCGCGCACCGCCTTCGGCGGTAGTCGCGCCGGCCAGCTCGGCTATGTGACGACCGCGATCGTCGCGATCAACGCGCTCGTCATGATCGCCTCCGCCGTGGTGGGCGGGCCGCGGGCGATCGCCGGCAGCGGGTTCCTCGGCCTGCTCGGCACCGGCACGCCGCTGACCGACGCGGGCGAGGTGCTCGGTTACGCGACCTACGGCGGCGAGATCCACGGTGTCGCCGAAGGCGAGTGGTACCGGCTGGTCACCGCCATGTTCCTGCACTACGGCGCGGTCCACCTGCTGCTCAACATGATGCTGGTGGCCCAGCTCGGGCGATACCTCGAGGCGCAGCTCGGCCCGCTCCGGTTCGCCGCGCTCTACCTGCTCGCCGGTTTCGGCGGCAACGTCGCGGCCTACGTCTTCCAGGCGCCGAACCAGCCCTCCGCGGGCGCCTCCACCGCCACGTTCGGCCTGATCGCGGCGGTGCTGGTGGTCAACCGGCGGCTGCTGCGCGACCCCGGCCCGATCCTCTCGCTGCTGGTCACGAACCTGATCTTCACGTTCACGATCCCGTTCATCTCGATCGCCGGGCACCTCGGTGGTCTGGCGATCGGCGGGGCGACGGTCGCCGCCCTGGCCTATCCCCGGCTGCCGCGCCGCAGCCTGAAACAGGCCCTGGGCTGCACCGCGATCCTCCTGCTGCTGATCGCCGCGGCGGTCGTGCGCACCCAGAACCTCTTCACCTAGCGGGTCGCGGCACCGCGCAGCTCACCGAGCCGGGCGGCCACGTCCTCCGGCAGCGCGCCGAGGTCGTGCGCCCCGAACTGGTAGATCGCGTCGCCGGCGTCGACCTCCAGGAGCTCGCTGCGCAGTCCACGGCGCACGGTGCGCTCCACCCGTACCCTCTCGATCTGCGGCCAGGGGAGATGCCGGCGGCGAGCGAGGCCGGTGAGAACGGTGACGCCGGCGGCGTCAGCCGCCAGGCGGACCGGGAAGAAAAGATCGCGCAGCGCCCACGCGAGCAGGCCGGCGGCGACGACACCGCCGAGCACCCAGCGCACCGGATCGCCTTCGGCGAACGCGGCGGCGAGCACCAGGATGGCGACGGCACCCATCAACTTCGAGATCGGTACGACCGGACGAACACGCCACTGCATGCCGTCAACTATGGCAGCCGTCCCGTGTAATTCGATATTCAGCGGCGCCGCCCCGCCTCCTCCTCGTTCATCCCCCGTTAAACATCACATGGACGTGTTCTCAAGTACGTTCCACACCGCTGCCGAAGCCGGGTCGGTCTCCCTCCCGACGGCGAACCGGCACCTGTCGATCTTCAAGAACTGCGTGGACCAGGACGACCCCGCGGTCCTGGTGGCCCGCTGCACCCGCTCCGGGCCGCTGTCGGCCGGCTGCCACCTGCTGCTGACCGAGCGCCGGCTGGTGGTCATCCGCCAGACCTGGCCGCTGCGGCGGCTACGGCTGCACCTGATCGCCAACCTGCGGCACCTGTGCAACGTGAACTGGCGCCTCGACCTCGCCAAACCGGCCGTGGAACTGTCCGCGACCGCGATGGACGGCGAACGCGAACGGTTCCGGATGCGGCTGGGCAGCACCGACGCGGTCTGGCGGGCCGAGGAACTGCTGCAGCGGGTTTTCGAGGGGCGGCGCGGCGAGCAAGTAGCCGTCGCGGGACGGGCGTCGCGGCGCCCGGCACCCGCGGTCGCCCTGGCCTGATCCGTCAGCCACCCAGGAAGTCGCTGATCGAGCGGCGCAGCCCGGCCGCGTCGAGCCCGTGCTCGCGGGCGTGGTCGTGCCGGCTGCCGTACCGTCGCACCTCGTTGCGGCCGACGCCGAGGTACCGGGCGCGGTGCGGGACACCGCTCAGCGCCTCGCCCACCAGCCGGGCCGACGTGCCGGCCAGGTACGGCTCGACCAGCACCACCTCGCCCCCCGCCAGCGCACGGAGACCGTCGGTGTCGAACGGCCGCGGGGTGTTGGTGTAGGCGACCGTCACGTCGAGATCCCGGGTCGCCTCCAGCACCGGGTCGAGCATCGGGCCCACCGCCACGACCAGCGGTCCGCCGCGCCTGAGCACGCGCAGCTTCGCGCCGTCCGGGTGGGCTCGCGTGTTCTCCTGCGCGGAGAGCCGGATGTAGACCCGGTCGTCGTGGCGGGCGGCGTTGCGCAGCAGCGGGGCCACCTCGTCGCGGTGGCCCGGCACGTGCACGGTCCAGCCTTCCAGGGTGTCGAGCAGTGCCACGTCACCCGGGGACTGGTGGGTGTAGCCCTCCTCGGCGGCGTCGTACGAGGCGCCGATGCTGACCAGCACCGCGCCCACGTCCTGGTGCGCGAAGTCGAGCTTGATCTGCTCGTAGGCCCGGTCCACCAGGAACGGCGCGTACGAGTGCAGGATCGGCCGCAGGCCGGTCAGCGCGAGCCCGCCGCCGACCCCGGCCATGAGTTGCTCCCGGATGCCCACGTTGATGACGCGCTCCGGGTGCCGCTGCTGCGCGGCGGTGAACGAGGCGGCGGAGATGTCCGCGAGCACCAGTGCGGTCCGCGGATCCTCGTCCAGCAGGGCGGTGGTGGTGGTGATGAAGGTTTCCCGCATGGCAGGGCCTCACTTCGTCTCGACGGCGGCGACGACCAGGTGCGGCCGGCCGGTGATGCGCAGGGCTCGTTCGATCTCGTCGTGGTCGCGCCCGTTCACCACGGACACGCTCCACCCCGGGAAGCGCGCCGGAATGCCACCGGGCCAGCCGTGCGTCGACGACTGGTTGTCGATCACGATGGCGGTGAGCGGCAGCCGGACCGCGGCCGCATAGGCGATCGCCTCGTGGTTCGAGCCCTCGTCCAGCTCCGCGTCGCCGAGCAGCACGAACGTCCGGGTGTCCAGGAAGCCTTGGGCGCGCAGCCCGAGCACGGTGCCGACAGCCAGGCCGAGCCCGTGGCCGAGTGATCCGGTCCCGACCTCGACGCCCGGGATGAGCACCCGGTCGGGGTGGTGCCCGAGCCGGCTGTCCCAGCCGCCGAGGTCGTCGAGCCACTCCTCGGGGATGAAGCCCTTGGCGGCCAGCACCGCGTAGTAGGCCGCCGGGCCGTGGCCCTTGGAGAGCAGGAAACGATCGCGGTCCGGCTCGTCGACGGTCTCCGGTGTGTTTCGCAACACACGGTCGTAGAGAACCCAGAGGACGTCCAGTGTGGAATGCGCGCTGGGCGCGTGTTTCTCGTCGCCGGTGATCCGGCTGAGCAGATGGTGTAGCGGGTGTCTCGGTGCGGCGATTACTGTCATGCGCCTAGGCTGCAACTTAAAGTTCACTTCAGCTCAAGGGGTGTCCGAAATGGAGACGCTGACCATCGGCGACCTGTCCGCCCGCAGCGGCGTGGCGCCCTCGGCGCTGCGCTTCTACGAGCGGGAAGGCCTGATCCACGCCACCCGCACCAGCGGCAACCAGCGGCGTTACGAGCGGGCCGAGCTGCGCCGGGTGGCCTTCATCAAGATCGCTCAGCAGGTCGGGGTGTCGTTGGAGGAGATCCGCACCGCGCTGGCCTCACTGCCGGAGAACCGGACACCGACGAAGGCCGACTGGTCCCGCCTCTCCGCGCACTGGCGGCACAAGCTGCAGGAGCGCATCACCGTGCTGGAGCGCCTCCGCGACCAGCTCACCGGCTGCATCGGCTGCGGTTGCCTCTCCCTGCAACGCTGCAAGCTCGTCAACCCGGCCGACCAGCTGGCCACCCGCGGCGCCGGCCCTCAGATGATCCTCAACCCGCCGGACTGAGCGGTGTTCGTGCACCGTGGCACGGCCGCACCGACGTCGCTCGGTTGAGTGACCCGGTCAGGGCATATTCGCGGGTAGATTGTTCGACTCGGGGCTCGTGCTGCGCATCCGGCGCACGCGTCAGATCTGGTCGATCAGCCGGCGCTCAGCGCCGTGCTCGATCACCTGCTCCGGAACGCGCCGCGGGCCGGCTCCGGCTCGTCGGCCGGTCGCCGGCACTCGCCCGGCTTCTCGAACGGCACGGTGCCGGTCAGCCCGCCGGCACTGCCTGAGCGAAACGCCGCTGAGTGTGCGAAGAGGAATCCCGCATGACCGACTTCCATCATCCAGCTCTGCTGTACTGCCGAGACGCGGAGTACGTCGCGGGCGTCACCGCGTTCGTCCGCTCCGCCGTGAACGACGACAACCCGGTCCTGATCGCGGTCCCCGGGGCGAACCTGGACCTGTTGCGCGCAGCCCTGACCGACCTCGGTGACCGTGTCGACTTCGCGGACATGGCGGTGGCCGGCCGCAACCCGGGCCGGATCCTGCCCAGCGTGCTGCTCAGGTTCGCGGCCGAGCATCCGGGCCGCCGGGTGTCGATCGTCGGGGAGCCGATCTGGCGGGACCGGACCCCGATGGAATACCCCGCCTGCGCCGTGCACGAGGCGCTGATCAACGCGGCGTTCGCCGGCCGGGACGCGGCCATCCTGTGCCCCTACGACGTGGGGCAACTCGACCCGTCGGTGATCGCGGACGCCTGGTCCACCCATCCGACGATGATCGAGGACGGCGCCCTGCGCGACAGCCACCGATACGCCGACCCGGTCGCGACGGCCGCGGCCCTCAACCGGCCCATCCCGCCACCCCCGGCCGAGGCGGAATCGCTGGTGTACGAGAAGACGGTCGCGGCCGTCCGCTGCTTCGTGCGGCGGCACGCTGCCGCGCATCTGCCCGAGGACCGTGCGGAGGAGCTGGTGCTTGCCGCGAGCGAGGTGGCCGCCAACACGGTCGAGCACACCTCAGGCCGGGGCCGGGTCACCGTCTGGACCGAGCCTGGCCTCATCGCCTGCCACTTCGAGGACTCCGGCCACCTGACCGACCCGCTCGCCGGCCGCGTCGCGCCGGCGGACATCCGCCATCGCGGTTACGGCCTGGTCCTGACGAACGAACTCTGCGACCTGGTGCGGATCCACTCGAGCCCGTCCGGCACGACCGTTCGGCTGCACAAGCTGCGCTGAACGGCCCGCGGCCGCGGTGTCGGAAAGTGATCGCGCGGAGGGCGTGGGATTCGAACCCACGAAGAGTTTCCCCTTACCGGTTTTCAAGACCGGCGCCATCGGCCACTAGGCGAGCCCTCCCGTAGTGCCGCTCCAGTCTGCCACCCGCCGGATGTTTATGTCGTACCGGTGGGGCAGAGTCGAATGCATGCACGCGATCGTGATCGAGGACAAGCAGCTGGTGTGGGCCGAGGTGCCGGATCCGGAGGCCGCCGAGGGTGAGGTCGTGGTCGATGTCACCGCGACGGCGGTCAACCGGGCCGACGTGCTGCAACGGCAGGGGTTCTATCCGCCACCACCGGGCGCGCCGGAGTTCCCGGGGCTGGAGTGCTCCGGTGTGATCAGCGCGGTCGGGCCCGGGGTCACCGGGCACCATGTGGGTGAGCGCGTCTGCGCGCTGCTCGCCGGCGGGGGCTATGCCGAGCGGGTCGCGGTGCCGGCCGGGCAGCTGCTGCCGGTTCCCACCGGTCTGTCGCTGGTCGAGTCGGCCGCACTGCCCGAGGTGGCCTGCACCGTCTGGTCCAACGTGGTGGACCGTGACCGCCTGCGGTCCGGCGAGACCCTGCTGGTGCACGGCGGCGGCAGCGGGATCGGCACGTTCGCGATCCAGCTGGGCGTCGCGCTGGGGGCGACCGTGCTGGTCACCGCCCGCGAGGAGAAACATGAGCGGCTGCGCGCGCTGGGCGCCGCGCTGACGATCGATTACCGGAGCCAGGATTTCGTCCACGAGGTGCTGGAGCACACCGGTGGGCGCGGCGCCGACGTGGTGCTGGACATCATGGGGGCGAAATATCTGGCTCGCAACATCGAGGCGCTGGCGCCGGAGGGGCGGATCACCGTCATCGGCATGCAGGGTGGGCGGTCCGCCGAGCTCGACCTGGGCAAGCTGATGGCGAAACGGGGACGGATCTCGTCGACCTCGCTGCGCGCCCGCCCGGTGGCCGACAAGGCACGGATCGCCGCGGGCGTGCGGGACCAGGTGTGGCCGCTGGTCGCCGCCGGTTTCGTGAAACCCGTCATCCACACGGCCTTCCCGATGGCGGAGGCGGCTGCGGCGCACGAGCTTCTGGAGTCGAGCGATCACCTCGGCAAGATTCTGCTGCTGAGCTGATCACCCGTATGAGGGAACAGTCGCGGAGGTATATGCCCGATACAGCCGGATATGCGGCGAGTCGCGGGGGTGTTCGGCGGCATCGAACCCAGCATGGACGGACGGCGCGGCCGGATTCCGGTCGCGCCCCGTGAGTTTGACTGTTGGGGGACACCGTGACCTACACACCGCATCGTTCCGCGCCCACCCGTGCCGTGGCGTCGCACGACGACAGCGCGGAGGCCCGGTCACTGCGCTGGAAGATCCGGATCTGGATCGCCGGTGGCGCCGTCATGGCGCTCGCCCTGATCGGTTTCGGGATCTGGGCGGTGGCGACCGCTGAGCACCGCCCGGCGGTTCTCGGCCGTCAGGTGCCGAACGGCGCGGTGGCCGGAAACTTCGAATTCGCCGTGACGTCACTGCGGTGCGGAGTGGCGTCGGTCGGCCCGGAAGGCCTGGAACAGCGGGCCGGCGGGCAATTCTGTCTTCTCGGTGTGACGGTGAAGAACACCGGGAGCGAACCGGAGCTGTTCGACAGTGGCGCGCAGCGGGTCTACGACACCAACGGGGTAGCCTACGCCGTCGCCGATCAGGCCGCGGTGTTTCTGAACGATCGCAGCCCGACACTGCTCAACGAGATCCCTCCGGGTGACACCGTGGCCGGTGTCCTCCCCTTCGACGTGCCGACCGACGCGCAGCTCACCGAGGTGTCCGTGCACGGTGCGATGTCCACACCGGGCGTACGCATGACGCTGCCACCCGTTCAGTGATTCGTCGCCTTTATCTTTTCGAGATCGGGGGATCAATTACGTGAATCCCGCCCCGGCGCATTAGATCTTGTGTTGGCATGGTCCACGGAATACGCACGGTTGTCCGGGTTCCCATTGCCCACCTTCGACGGCGGCAAAGCGTGGCAGCAGCATCGTCCACGCACGGATGGGATTCGCGCGAGTGCCCCGGGCCTATTTCGGAGGCAACACTGCACGGTACGTCGACGCGCCGTGTGTTGACCGCCGGCGCCATTGCGCTGGCTGTCATCGCACCGGCTCTGGAACCGGTCGAGCACGCCGCGGAGGCCGTCACCATGCCCCCGCGGGCCCTGCCGGCCACACCGGAGCCGCCCGCTCTCCCGTTGCGCGAGGAGATCCAGGAACGACAGTTCCTGCTTCGGGACCACAAATCGGAGATTCCGCTTCGCGCGAGCCTTCAGGAACGGGAGACGGCCAGCCAGCGCGCGTCCCGCTCGATTCCGCGCCGCCCGGCCGTACGCCCGGTGACGCGGGTGCGCCCGGTGGTGGCGCCGGCGTCGCGGCGGCCGGTCCGGCTCAACAATCGGCCGGCCGCGCGGATCGCCGAACGGCCCGCCGCCCGCATCGCCGAACGCCCGGCGCAGCGCCGGGTGGTCGTGCACCAGAAGCGGACGAGCGTGTCCAAGCGCGGTTCCGTCGCGGTCCGCACGACCACGCGGAGCACCGCGGTGCGGCGTCTGCGGACCAATCCGGGCCGGGGCATGAACGCGGTGATCGCCTTCGCCCGGTCCCAGGTCGGCAAGCGTTACGTACGCGGCGGCGAGGGGCCCGGCGGGTTCGACTGCTCGGGCTTCACCAAGCGGGCGTACGCGCGGGCCGGTCTGCGCCTGCCGCACTCGTCCGGCGCTCAGGCCCGCCGTGCCCGGACCGTCTCCCGTGCCCAGGCCCGCCCCGGCGATCTGGTGGTCGGTCCCGGCCACGTGGGGATCTACATGGGCCGCGGCATGATGATCGACGCCGGCAACCACCGCACCGGGGTGGTCTACCGCAAGCTCTACCGCGGCCTCCGGGTGGCGCGGCTGTAGGACGCACACCCGCGGACAGCAGTAGGCACCCGTCGCATGACGGGTGCCCACTCGCTGACCGTCGTTCCGACGGCCGATCGCAACCGGGCGCGGGGATCTCGGCCGCACACACCCGGTCGGATGTCTGACAGAAGCATTACCGACGAGCGCCCTTCCCACGCGCACCACCTGTGCGTTTACCCGTTCGAGTGACGGCGGGTCGCAATCGGGACGAAAGGCGACGGTTACGTCAGCCGGTTAGTCTCGGCGCATCGTGGGAAAACCTGATCAGTTACTCACCACGCCGCCGGAGGCCAACCATGAGTCTTGATCGTGCCCTGGCTCCCGACCCGTACGATCTCCTGCCGCCGGTCCCGTCGTTCACGGTGACCAGCGCGGACGTGACGGACGGGCAGCCGCTCGACGAGCTTTTCGTGCACACCAGTGTGGGCGGGAAGAATCTCTCGCCGCAGTTGTCCTGGTCGGGGTTCCCCGACGAGACCCGGGGGTTCGTGGTCACCTGCTTCGACCCGGACGCGCCGACGGGCAGCGGGTTCTGGCACTGGGTGCTGGTCAACCTGCCGGTCACGGTCACCGACCTGGACCGCGGCGTCGACCCGCTGCCGGACGGGGCGTTCTGCGTGCGCAACGATTACGGCGAGCGCAACTACGGCGGCTCGGCGCCGCCGCCCGGAGACCGCCCGCATCGGTACGTCTTCGCGGTGCACGCGATCGACGTCGACCGGCTCGAGGTGACCCCGGACGCCTCCCCGGCGTATGTCGGCTTCAACCTCGCCTTCCACACCCTGGCCCGGGCGACCATCCGCCCCACCTTCCAGGTCCGCGGCTGACACCTGGGTGACGTTCGGGCGCGCTCCGCGCCCGAACTCCCGTGTGAGGTTGTGGTGCGCGCCGCAACCTCACACGCTCCGCTCGGCGGCGAGACTCCCTGCCGAATGGGAGTGTGCCGGGCGCCGCAACTTCACACGTGTGCCGGTCTGCGTAAACGCGGAAGCCGCCGGTGGAGGCTGGCGGCTTCGCGGTGTTCGGGTGGGGTCAGCGCGGGGCGCGGCCGACGCAGAAGACGGACTGGCCGAACGGGGGCTTCACGACGCGCTCGGCGGCCTTGGTGACCGGCAGCACCAGCGAGTCGTAGACCTTGACCATCGGGCCCTCCTTCGGCGCCAGCTTGAAGATGCTGGTGGCGCCGTAGTAGCCGATCAGACCCAGCGCGTTCGCGTAGTGGATCTTCTCGATCTCGAGGCCCGCTTCGATGAACGCGGCGGAGAGCGTCTTCTTCGTGTAGCGCCGGATGTGCCCGGTCGCGATGTCGACCTGGCTCATGGCGAACATGAAGGCCGGCACGATGATGATCACCCGGCCGCCGGGGCGGACCAGCTCTTTCATGCTGCGCAGCGCGCCGACGTGGTCCTCGATGTGCTCGAGCACGTTGTACGACACCGCGGCGCTGTACTCCCCGTTCGCCTCGGCGGCGGGCAGCAGCATCTGCTTCACGTCGATCGTGGGGTGCTCGGCCATCCGCTCCTTGAGCAGAACGAGCCGGTCCGGGTCTGCCTCGGTCGCGGTGAAACGCGGGAGGTGCTCGGACCACTCGATCGCGTAGTCACCGAGGCCGCTGCCGATCTCGATGGGGTTGTCCCCGAGGTATGGGAGCGCGAGCTCGACGAACCACCGACGGTGGTTCACAGCCGTGGCAAGGCCTTCGAGCACTTCGGACTGGATCCGCTGGTCTCCAGTGATGTCTGCCATAGGTGAGGTTCCCTCATCTTGCCGATCTGAGTGACAGCGGGACCGGAGAAGTTAACCATCTGGCGCGCCTAACCGAAAGTTGACCGTGGGTCGCCGCTGATTTTTTGGCCTGATTGAGACATAGGTGGGTTGGGTACTCGGATGGGTTACGCGCCTCTAGTCCACCAGATGGACACCACGTACGGGACACGCGGAAAACACGCGTACATATCGGCTCTATCACGCCTCGGGCGCTCATCGCCGGCTTCTTACGAACCTCGGTTAGGCTCGCCGATGCTATGACGATTACGGGTTTTGACTCGACAGGCCAGTCGACCGGCGAGAACGTTCTCCGGCCGCGCCAAGTGACCGCCGACGACAACCTGGACGCCGAGCTGCTCGCCCTCGGGGCTGCCGTCACGGCGGACGCTCCGGCGGCACCCGCGCCAGCCGTGGAAACGGCTGAAGAGCAGGTAGGACAGGCTGATCAGCGCCGTCCGAAGTGGCGGGTGCTCACCTGGCGCGACGTTCTGGCAATCGCGAGTTTCATAGCCGTTGCCCTCTTCGTCACAGCACCGTTGTGGCTCAATCTTGATCATGAACTGCGTGATGATCCGCAGGATCAAGCTTTCTTCGAGTGGATGCTGGCGCACGGTGCACGGGTGCTCACTGATGGCGCGTATCCGTTCTTCTCCGATCGCATGAATTACCCCGACGGGGTGAACATGATGGCCAACACGTCGGTGTTGGCCGTTTCCTTGCCACTGACTCCGATCACTCTTCTGTTCGGTCCGCATGTGGCCTTCAACGTATTTCTCACCTGCGCATTGGCATTCACCGGAACTTCGTGGTATCTGGTGCTGTCCCGGCGGTTCGTTACCTCGCGGCTGGCCGCCTGGGTGGGTGCGCTCTTCTGCACGTTCGCGCCGAGCATGATCTCGCACGCCGGTGGCCACCCGAACATCGTTTCGCAGTTCCTCGTCCCGCTGATCATCTGGCGCACGCTGGAACTGCGCGTGCCGGGCCGGGCCATGCGCAACGGGCTGATCCTGGCCGGTCTGCTGGTCTGGCAGGCCTTCATCAACCTCGAGATCCTCTTCATGACCGCGGTCGGCCTCGGCATCTTCTGCGTGGTGATGGCCGTCGCGCGGCGCAGGCGCCACCGCGGTGAGGTCCTCCCGTTCCTGCGGGCGCTCGGCGTCACGGCCGCGGCGACGCTGGCCGTCCTCGCCTACCCGCTGAGCGTGCAGTTCTTCGGGCCGCAGAGCTACCAGGGCCTCGCCGAGTTCGTCCGCAACTTCGGCGCCGACCTCGGTTCGTTCACCGCGTACGCGAGCCGGTCGGTGGCCGGCAACCCCGAGGTCGCGGCCATGCTCTCGCAGAACCCGGCGGAGGAGAACGCCTTCTTCGGCTGGGGCCTGGTGATCCTCTTCTTCGGGCTGATCCTCTGGATGCGGCGCACCGCGGCGGTGGTCACCCTCGGTGCGATCGCGGTCTTCTTCGCCGCCATGTCGCTCGGCCCGACGGTCTACCTGAACGGCATCAACACCGGGATCCCCGGCATCTGGTCGATCATGCACAGCATCCCGGTGCTCGACTCGGCCGTGCCGACCCGCTGGGCGATGGCGATCGCGCCGATGGTCGGCATCGTGCTCGCCCTCGGCTGCCAGCGCGCCGCCGATCTGGTCCGGTCCCAGCCGCACGCCCGCGGGCCGGTCCGGGTCGCGATGATCACGGCGGTGGCGATGGCTCTGGTGCCGCTCGCGCCGACCCCGCTGCAGACCACGCCGATGGACCCGGTTCCCGAGTTCGTCACCAGCGGCGCCTGGCGGCAGTACGTGGACGACCAGCACACCGTGGTCAGCCTGCCGCTGCCGGACAGCAGCTACCCGGACTCGCTGCGCTGGACCGCCTACACCGGGCACGACATGCGCATCGCCGGTGCGTACGCGCTGCTGCCGAACCAGAACCCGCAGAACCCGGCCGACCGTACGGCGATCTTCTCGCCCCCGTGGCGGCCGACGAGCGGCCTGATCACCTCGATCCGGCAGGGCAACCCGATCCCCGAGGTCACCGACGCGCGGCGGGAGATGACCCTCGCCGACCTGCGATTCTGGAAGGCCGGCGTGGTGGTGCTGACGCCGCAGCCGCGCGACATCGAGATGCTGCGCACGATGTCCGAGCTGGTCGGCTTCCGGCCGACCTGGACCGGCGGCGTGTGGCTGTGGGACGTCCGGCACCTGGTCGACGACCCGGAGGCGTCCCCGTCCTGAGCGCAGAACGGGGCGGCGCGTCGTAACGGTATCGTTCTATGATCTCCGGACCCGCGGTATTCACCGCCGCTGATCCAGGAGATCACATGGCAATCACCAGGCCCTTCGCGCTCACCCTGGCGACCACTCTCGTCACGGTCGGAGCGTTCGCAGCCCCGGCCGCAGCGGCGTCCACGGGTGTCGCCTCGGTCGTGTCAAGCACGAAGGTGCAGTACAAGGCGGCCAAGGGCAAGCAGAACCGGGTCGTGGTGACCCGTTCGGGCAACACCATCACGATCGACGACCGGGTCACGGTCAAGGCCGGCAAGGGCTGCAAGAAGGTCAAGGGCGACAGGACCAAGGTGCGCTGCACCCCGTCGAAGGCGCCCACCCGGCTGCGTATCTACACCTATGACCGGAACGACTCGGTGGTCAACAGCACCGATCTCGCCCTGACCGGCGACGGTGGCACCGGGAACGACAAGATCTATGGTGGCCCGCGCGCCGACTTCATTCAGGGCGACAGCGGCGCTGACAAGATCTATGGGCGCGGTGGCCGCGACGAACTGCACGGCGACGACGGCAGCGACCGGCTCTCCGGCGGTGACGGGGACGACTGGATCAGCGCGAGCGACGGCAACGACCTGATCCTCGGCGACGCGGGCAACGACTCGCTGCACGGTGGGATCGGCGACGACCGGATGTACGGCGGCGCCGGCCAGGACAGCTTCAGCATGGACCCCGCCGCCTACGGCAGCGACAACGACTACGTCGCCGGCGGCAGCGGTGACCGGGACGCGGTCAGCTACATCCTCTACACGAAGGGGATCAGGGCCGACGCCGACGGGGCGAAAGGCGACGACGGCGCGAAGGGTGAGAAGGACACCATCGCCACCGACGTCGAGGAGATCCAGGGCGGCGAGGGCAACGACCGGCTCTACGGCACCGGTCGCGCTGATTATCTGTACGGCTGGGCCGGCGACGACGTGATCTACGGGCTGACCGGCGACGACCTGGTGGTCGGCGAGGCCGGCCGCGACAAGCTGTACGGCGGGGCCGGCGACGACTACGTCAACGGTCACGACTGGGAGGAGCCGAAGGGCCAGGACCTGCTCGACGGCGGCAGCAACGGCACCGCGGAGGGCGACCTCTGCGAAGCGCACGGCGGCGACACGAAGGTCGGCTGCGAGCGGATCTGATCTGAGCTGGTGGCGGGGCCGGGCGCGGCAGCGCCCGGCCCCGATGCTTAAGCCCGGCGGCGGGCAACGGCCTGGACCACGACGGCGCTGCGTCGTAGTCACGGGGCCTTACCCAGCCCGTACGACTAAGGGGTTTTGATGCAGCAACCCGGGCAGACCTTGGGCCGCGGCAGGGTGAAGGCCAGGCAGCAGGTCTTGCGTTGCACGTCGAGTTTGCCGTGCCGGCCCGGGACGAGCTCGATCAGGTCGCGCACACCGAGCGTGCCGAGCAGCAGGTCGATGGTCGCCGCGGAGGAGCCGGGCAGGGCGTCCGCGGAGCGGAGCACGCCGTAGGCGATGCCGGAGGCGAGCGAGCCGAGCAGGGTCCGCTTGCCGAGCCGGACCCGGTCGTGGAGGGCGTCGAGCAGCGGGCTGAGGTGCTCGTCGAGCAGCGACCGGCGGAACTCGCCCAGCAGCGCCTGCTCGTCGGCGACGACGCGGACCTGGGGCAGGCCGCTGAGCGCGATCGGGTCGGTGGGCAGGACCGCGATCGGGATGTCCGGGCGCAGGCCCAGGGTGAGCAGCGGACGCGGGTCGTCGAAGTGCATCACCGTGTCGGTGGCGGTCAGCAGCGGCACCCGGCGCGCGGAGGCCCAGCCGAGGACGGCGGGCAGGGCGAGCCAGTAGGTGTACGCCTTCCAGGCGAGCGCGGCGGCGGCGTGCGGCTGCGCGTTCCACCGGTGGCGGGCCGTGTCGAGCAGGGTGTCCAGGTGCACGTCGGCGAGCCGGGCGGCGGGTGTCCAGCCGGCCAGATCGCGGGTGACCAGATCAGGGGCCAGACCGGGGATCTCGGTGCTGGTGCCGAACATGGCACGCAGCGTCGCGTTGACCGGAGCGAGTGGGTGCTCAGCGACCAGCGGGGAACGCGTGAGTTCCAAGGCGATGGTCACGGCTCCGCACTTCTCCTAGCCAAGGGTTTACGGAAAGGTCTGAGACGACCCACCGTACCCGGTTAAGGGTAGCCTAACCACACTCTCCGGCGGGATTTTTCGGGCGAATACCCAAGGCAAGAATCACTTCACGTAGCGTTGCTGCCCCCACGCGTTCGTCAAGGCATTTGTCGGCAACGCGCTACTAGCCCCATCCGGACACCCGACGCCAGCGACACTGAACGTGCCGTCGCGAAGGGGACATCCGTGATGACCACCTCGCCCATTGAACGGGCCGCAGATCAGTTCGTTACGGCGCTTGCGCAATGGCGGGTCGAGCGCGGAATGACAAAGAAGCAGCTCGCCGCGCGCATGGGCTTCGACCCCTCCTACGTCAGCCACGTCGAGGGACGCCGGCACAAGCCCACCGAGGACTTCGCCCGCCGGGCCGAGGCGGTGCTCAGCGCCGGCGGCGCGATCTGGCAACGCTTCCAGGAGTACGACGAACTGCGGCACGCCCGCGGATCGGCGCTCCATCGGGACCCACCCGTGCCGGTGCAGTGGCTGCCGCCCGGCACCGGCCTCGTCGTCGAACGTGAGATCGCCGAACTGCTCTACACCGACGGCGCCTACCGCTGCCGCGTGCGGCGGGCGCTCTACAACGCCGGGGTCGAGCCGGTCACCCGCTACCTGGTGAAGATCGCCGTCGATCGGTACCCGCACGATCCGGCCGGCTCCAACCGGCACCACCGGGACAACCCGCTCACCTTCGACGAGATGGACGTGCGGGCGGTGGCCGGCGAGGGGGACGCCGCCGAGCCGATGCAGTGGCGGGTCAAGCTCGACCGGGACGCGGCCAAGGAGATCTGGCTGCTCTTCGCCAACGAGCGCGGCCAGTTCCCGCTCTACCCCGGCGAGCGTACGACGATCGAGTACGCGTACACCGTCGGCGAGGAGAAGTGGGGGCAGTGGTTCCAGCGCGCCGTCCGGCTGCCCACCCGCTCGCTGACCGTCCGGCTGAACTTCCCGCAGAGCTTCGAACCGCAGGTCTGGGGTGTGGAGGCGTCCCTCGCCGCCGAGGTGCCGGTCCGCACCCCGTTGGAACGCCGCATCGAGGGAGGTCGCGCCATTTTCGAGTGGTCCACCGACGCACCCCTGCTCAACGCGCGGTACCGGCTGGAATGGCGGTACCGCGGCGCCGACGCCCCGGTCTACGAGGAGACCGGGCCACCGGAGCCGGCCCTGCCACGGGCCTCGCACCGGATGCGCGGCATCGGCATCATCCAGCGCGGATCCGACCTGCTCCGGCAGCGGGCCCGCCACTTCCAGCTCCCCCGGGAGGGGCCCGCCGCCCGGGAGACCGTCACCCGTCTGCTGACCTCCCTGGGCCGCCTCCAGGATCTGCACGAGTTCAGCAAGGGCGTCGGTCTGGCCGCGACGCAGATCGGCGTCCCGGTGGCGGCCGCCGTGGTCCGCCCACCGGAATTCGACGTCGATCCGGTGGTGCTGCTCAACCCGCGTGTCGTCGGCGAGTCCGTCGAGTGCGACGAGCAGTACGAGGGCTGCCTGTCCTTCTTCGACTACCGGGGCCTGGTGTCCCGCCCGCTGCGGATCGACGTGGAACACGCTCGGTTCGACGGAACCCGGGTGATCACCACGTTCGAGCGGGCGCTGGCCCGGCTGATCAGCCATGAGATCGACCACCTGGAAGGCCGGCTCTACGTGGACCGGATGGACGCCGAGTCGAAACTGGTGCCGGTCGCGCAGTACCAGCAGACCGGACGGCCATGGGACTACTGATCAGTCGGTGAAGCTGTCGTACTTCACCCGGACCGACGGGACCTGAAGCTCGGCGAGTGTCTTCAGGGTGGCCTTCACCATCCGGCCGGAGCCGGAGACGAAGAAGTCGTGCTCCTGCCAGGGGCCGTAGCGGGCCACCACGTCGGAGATGTTGCCCTTCTCGCCGGGGAAGGTGGGATCGTCGCTGCACGCGGTCACCACCGACAGCCACGGATAGCGGGCGGCCAGCCGGTTCAGGTCGGCCAGGTCGTAAAGGTCGTCGCGGGTCCGCGCGCCGAAGAAGACGTGCACCCAGCGGGTCCGGTTGTACCGGGTCAGCTCCTCCAGCAGCGACTTGATCGGCGCCAGGCCGGTGCCGCCCGCCACGAAGACCGCGTCCCGGGTCGACCGGCGGTCCAGCGTCATCGAGCCCATCGGGGCGGCCAGTTTGATCATGTCGCCGGTCTGCAGCCGGCGTACCAGGGCGCTGGACACCCAGCCGGCGCCGACCGCCTTGACGTGGAACTCCAGGGTGTTGTCGCGGCGCGGCGCGTTCGCCGGTGAATAGGTGCGCCACAGCCGCGGTTGATAGCGCGGGGCCTCCAGGCTCAGATACTGCCCGGCCCGGAAATCCAGCGGCTGCAGCGGGAGCGCGGTGAACACCGCGATGTCCCGGGAGCGGCGCTCGTGCGCGACCACCTCGGCGTACCAGTATGGCGGGTTCGGATCAGCGTCGGCACCGGCCAGCATCTTCGAGGCGATCACCGCGTACGCGTCGGCCCACGCCTGGTCGTACTCGACCCCCCACTCCTCACCCGCGACGGTCCGCATCGCCTCGATCAGCGCGCCGCCCACCACCTCGTAGTGTTCCGGTTCCACGTGGAACTTGCGGTGATCCCGGCCCAGCGCCCGCAGGTAGTCGTCGAACCGCTCGGGATCCTCCAGCGTCTGCACGGCGGTCACGATCGCGTTCAGCAGGCGGGCCCGCTGCACGTCCATCTGCACCGGGAACAGATCACGCAGGTCCGGGTGGGACAGGAACATGCGGGCGTAGAAATAGCCGGCAACCCTGTCCTGATGCTCCTCGACGAGGCTCCAGCTCTCCTTGAGCAAGCGTGCGAGGTCTCCCATGTCATTCAGAGTGGTCAGCACAGTCGGGAACACGACGCACCGAAAGTGCGACACGCCACGCTCTACAGTTGTCGCGTGACTGTCGAACAACAGCAGACCACTCGCCGGACGTACCTCCCGGAGATCGTCATCGTCCTGCTGCTGTCCCTCGGACAGTCCGCGGTCTACGCGATCGTGTCGCTCACCGCGAAACTCACCGCGGAGAAACCACTCGCCCAGCAGACCGCCACGCTCAACCCGACCGTGTCGCCGCGGCCCTACCTCGACCTGACCTATCAGCTGCTCGGGATCTTCTTCGCGCTCATCCCGGTGGTCCTGGTGATCTACCTGCTGATGCGCGACAACATCTCACCCCGCCGTGAGCTCGGCATCGACTTCCGCCGGCCCGCCTACGACCTGGGCTGGGGCGCCGGGCTGGCAGCCGGCATCGGCATCCCCGGACTGCTGCTGGTCTACACGGCCCTGCAACTCGGGATCAACGCGCAGATCGTCCCGTCCGGGCTGCAGCCGTACTGGTGGGCGGTCCCGGTGCTGGTCCTCGCCGCGATCGAGAACGCGGTGCTGGAAGAAGTGGTGGTCGTCGGATACCTGATCACGCGACTGCGCCAGTCCGGCATGTCACTGGTCTGGATCGTCGCGTGCTCGGCGGTGCTCCGCGGGTCCTACCACCTCTACCAGGGCTTCGGCGCGTTCATCGGCAACGCGGTGATGGGCGTGGTGTTCGCGCTGTTCTTCCTCAAGACGAAACGCGTGATGCCGCTGATCGTGGCGCACACGCTCCTCGACATCACCGCGTTCGTCGGCTATCAGCTGCTGCCGGATTCCTGGCTCCCGTGGCTCTCGTAAAAACGCCGCGCCCGGACCGTCGTTGACTGGACCGCGCTGCGGCTGACCAGCACGGAAGCCACCACGGTCACGCCGGGCAGCGCGCGGTCGGCCAAGCGCAGGCCGGCCCAGCCGGCCAGCCAGCGCTTCCGGAACGGAATCAGCCGCACCAGGTCCGCGGCACGCTGCGGGTCGACCGGATCGCGACCGTACGCCGCAGCGAGGTGCAGAACCAGCTCGGCATGCGTGATCGCGGCCGTGGTCAGCAGGGCGATCGGAGCGTACGGGCCGGCGACCGCGCTGAGGGCCGCCCGGATGCCGGCGGAGCGGGTGAAACGGTCGCTCGCCAGGCGGGTGAGGCCTTCGGTGGTGGCCCGGGGGTAGGTGGAGCGGATGCCGTCCGCCCAGGCCTTGGCCCGGGGGCCGATGGTCTCCACGGCGGTCCGGGCGAGGATCTCGGGTGATTGGGAGGGGTTGGCGAGCAGGGCCGGCCAGAGGTCGAGGACGAGGGCGGCGTGCTGCTCGACGCTCAGCGGGGTTGGGGGCTCGGCAGTAGGTGCCTGCCTACTGAGGCGCGGCGCTACCTCGGCCGACGTGGACTTTTCGGGCACTGGTGTGGGTGCTGGCGTCGCGGCTGCTGCCTTGGTGGGTTCTGGCGTCGCGGCTGCTGCCTCGGCGGATGCTGGCGTGGCTATTGCTGCCTCGGTGGGCGCTGGCGTGGCGGCTGCTGCCTCGGTGGGTGCCGGCGTGGCGGCTGCTGCCTCGGCGGATGCTGGCGTCGCGGCTGCTGCCTCGGTGGGTGCCGGCGTGACCGCTGCTGCCTTCGCTGGGGTTGTCTTGGCCGGCTCTTTTTCGGTGGGTGATGGCCCAACCGGTGCTGCCTTCGCGGGTGTTGCCTTCGGTGCGGCCTTTGCGGGCGCTGGTTTGGCGGGCGTCGCTTTTGCCGGTGTCGCTTTTGCCGGTGTCGCCTTGGCGGGCGTGGACTTGGACGGCGCTGCCTGGGCGGGTGCCTTCTTGGCAGGTGTCGCCTTGGCAGCGGCCGCTTTCCGGGTGGGGCGGGCCGCGGCCTTCTTGGCGGGGGCGGGCGGACTCGTCTGCTCGGAGTCGCCGGTGGCGCCGGGCGAGAACGCCGGCTGCGGCGGGACCTTGGCGGCCGCCGGCCTCCGTGTGGCCTTGCGCACTTCCGGTGCCGGCGAGGACGGGGTGGCGGGGTCGGGGGAGTTCTCACCCGTACCCGAAGGGGGTGGTGAAGAGTGACCTTCAGCACTCGGGCCTGGGCGTGGGGGTTGGAAGGTGACCGCCGGAGCCGAGGCGCGCCGGGCCGGCCGCGCGCCGGACTCGTCGGCGGAGGCAGATCCCTCGGACGCACTGAACGCCGCCCGAGGATTGCGAGCGCGCCGGCCTTCCCGGCGGGTGTTCTCCTCCATCGAACGAAGCCTAGCCGCTGATGCGACGTTTCGCCTGTTGGCGGCCGGTTGAGAAGATCCGCGGCGTGGCATGTGGCAGCCTCTTTGTGCGGCGTCCGCGGGGTCCGGTATTCTCAAGCCTCGGTGACCTCCGGGTCACCGGGGAGACTTCGCCTAGTCTGGTCTATGGCGCCGCACTGCTAATGCGGTTGGGGTTTTAAAGCCCCTCCCGGGTTCGAATCCCGGAGTCTCCGCGCAAAAGTCGGTGTGTATGCTGACTGAGCACCGAGCGCCCGTAGCTCAATGGATAGAGCATCTGACTACGGATCAGAAGGTTAGGGGTTCGAGTCCCTTCGGGCGCACAAAGGATCAAGGCCGTGACCTGCAGAAATAAGGGTCACGGCCTTTTCGTTTCCCATTTCTGGCCCTGAAAATCCCATCTAATGGGAGCGTGGTGATCGGATGGTGATCGCGTGTCGCTAACGCGTCTAGTCCACAGTGGATCCCGCTGCTGAGCAGGAACTTAAGCACGCGAATCGCGGCGGGATGCGGATACCCTTGCGGTTACTGTACGTGACATCGTAGGGGTGAATGTCGGTCCCGCACGGGGCCGGGTAAGCCGGTGTCTGGTACGAAGGCCGACGGGCGGATTGAGGGCTTTCTCCGCGCATCCCGGGGTAGGGGTGCACGCCCCGGTGCCCGGTGGCGACATTGTGGTCGGTGCCGGCGGCACGTTGGGCATCTCCGCCGAGGAAGGCATGGGCACTACCGTCAACATCATGCTGCCGGTCACCGACAGCCGGCTGGACTCGGTCGTCCGGCTCGGGATTAGCGCGGGCACGGGCAGACGGTGCTGCTGGTGGAGGACGAACCGACCCTGCGGCAGGTGTGCTGGCGTCTGCGGGGCCGGGATTGTTGATTTTACGTCGGTGACCGGTCGCTTCCCGACGCCGTGGTGATGTCGGCCGGCTGGCTATGTCGTGGACTCCCACCGGCGCCGCTTGCGCGCTTGGTCGAGGCGAGTTTGTGCAACAGATCGCAGGCGGTGAACGGCTTTTCGAGGAAGGTGATGTCCTCGTCGAGGACGTGGGTTTTTCCGAGCAAGCCGTTGCTGTAGCCGGACATGTACACCACGGGCAGGTCCGGATCGAGTTCGTGGAGGGCATCGGCGAGCCGGGGGCCGGACATTTCCGGCATGATCACGTCAGTGAGCAGGATGTCGCAGCGGTGCTGGTCGTACAGCTTCAGCGCCTCGGGGCCATTACCGGCGACGAGGACGTGATATCCCCTGTTGCCGACGATGCGGGCCACGACGCGCGCGAGGGCGGGTTCGTCTTCCACGACCAGCACGGTGCGTCCGTCGCCGGGCGGCGGCGCCTGCCGGCTGGTGACCGTGTCGATGGTGGTGGGGGCGGTCACGAGTGGCAGGTAGATGCGGAAGGTGGTGCCGATGTCGAGTTCGGAGTAGACGTTGATGCTGCCGTCGGCTTCGGTGACGATGCCGTAGACGGTGGCCAGGCCGAGTCCGGTGCCTTTGCCTTGGGGTTTGGTGGTGTAGAACGGTTCGAAGATCCGGGCGGCGGTGTCGGGCGACATGCCGTGGCCGGTGTCGCTGACCAGCAGCCGGGCGTAGGTGCCGGCGGGCAGCGGCGGCTGCATGTTCAGCTCGTCGCCATCGAGGGCGGCGACGTTGGCTTCCAGCACGATCGTGCCGCCCTCGGGCATCGCGTCGCGGGCGTTGATGGCCAGGTTCAGCAGGATCTGCTGGATCTGCCCGGGATCGGCGTGCACGACCAGCGGCTGCTTGGCGGGCATGGCCATCAGGGTGATGTGCTCGCCGATGGTGCGCTGCAGCATGGCGTGCACCTCGGCGATCGAGGCATTTAGGTCGATGTCCTGCGGCTGGATGGCATCACCGCGGGTGAAGGTGAGCAGCTGCCTGGTCAGGTTGCTGGCTCGCTCCACCGCGGTACGGGCTTGTTTCAAATCGGCTTGGACCTGTGGCCGGTCGCCGGTTTCCTCGATCGCGAAGTCGGTGTAGTTGCCGATGATCGCCAGGATGTTGTTGAAGTCGTGCGCGACCCCGCCGGCCAGCTTGCCCAGGCTCTCCATGCGTTGTGCCTGGTTGCTGCGTTGTTCGACGGCGCGCTGGTGTTCGGCGGCTTCCTTGGCGGCGGTGATGTCGCGGGCGATGGCCGAGATCCCGATCACAGCGCCGGTCTGGTCCGCGATCGGGGTGATGGTCAGCGCCAGGTCGATCGGGGTGCCGTCCTTGCGTAGCCGCCGGGCCTCATACGAGCGGCCGCCGGCACCGTCACGAATGCTGGCCAGCACGTCACGCTGGTGCTCAGCACCATCAGCATCGGCCAACACGGAGGCGGGCCTGCCCAGCATCTCCTCTGCCGTGTAGCCGAACAGCTTCTCCGCACCACGGTTCCAGGCGGTGACCAGCCCTTCCGGGGTCAGCCCCACGATCGCGTCGTCGCTGTGCTCGACTACGGTCGCCAGCGTCGCGCGTTGAGCTTCGGCCAGATCGCGGGCGGCACGCTCCCGGGTGGCCGCCTCGTCCAGGCGGTGCTGGCCCCATGGGTCGATGTAGATGCCGCCGGGGCCGAGCAGCACTCCGTACCCGCGGCGCAACGTCCAGTAGTAGATCCCGATGGCGGCGGTACCGGCGTCCCACAGCGCCGAGGTCCATGACCAACCGGCCGCCTCGCCGGCCATGTGGTGTGCCGACGGGCCGCGGATGATCGTTTGATATGCCATGATCGCGTGCAGGGCGTGCCCGACCGCACAGCTGAAGAAGATCATCGACGTGGCCACAGCCAGCTTGTTGGTCCGCAGCTGCCCGGCCCGGTAGACCGGCACCAGAATCGCCCTCGTGATCGACGCGTACGCGACCGTGATCACGAGATTCGCCAGCAGGAACATCTGGTCCGGCATGGTTGGTACTTCGGCTGCGAACCGGAAATCTTTAGCGGTGTACGTCGGGAGCAGCCTGTTCGAGACGCGTGCCGACATGTTGCTGGACTACGAGTGCGCCGACGGCACCGTCTGGCGGTGGCTGCCCGAGGTCGACTTCGGCACCTACCCGGCGGGCCGGCTCGTGGCCAATCTGACCGCGTACGGGAGCCGGTGCCGGACGCCACGCAGCCACGCCAGGTGCGACGCGCGGCTTCCGCTGGCCGTTCGCCTGGGGCAGGTGTCAGGACCCTGTCGTGTGCGCGGCTCTGCACCACTGGAGCGCTTGGGGTCGAAGCCTGACATTTTTCTTGGCGCTCAGCCGGACAGCGCAGGAGCCGATCGGATCAGTGCGAACGGCCGCCGTACCCCTTGGATTGGTTGAAGGTCGTCGGTGACGATCGCCGGTCAGGTGGCGTCGCCCCGCCGGGAGTTGACCACGGTGAGCAGACACTGCGCCATGCCGATCGCTTCGAGCAGCGTCAGCACCGGCGCACCGACGTCCAGCACCAGGTCCGCCGACCGCATCGGCAAGGCGCTGCTCGTGGTCACCAGCGAGGCCACCGGGCGACCCGACCGGTCGGTGATGGCGAAATGCTGGGCACTGCGGTCGCCGTCGGTCGTGAAGACCCGGCCGTCCGGCAGAGTCACCGTCCCCCGCCGGCGACCCGCATAGTCGATCAGGTACTCCAGGATGACCTCGGAACGCGGACCGACCAGCCGGTGATGGTCGTTCGCGAAGCTGGTGGCGGCACCGGTGGCGAGCAGCGTCGTAGCTCCGGCATCAAGAACGTCGAACTGGTGCCGCTTGGACACGAACTTGCGGCGCAGCACCGCCACCGGAGTTCCGTCCCCCAGGGTGACCGCGGCAGTACGTCGGAGCGGGGACAGCAGGGGCAGCAGGAGCCGGCCGGTGAAGATCGAGTGCATGGCGCCATCCTGGGCGATGAGCGATCAGCGACCGCACCAGGCCCGGGCCGAAGCTGTGCGCAGCAGCAGTCCGCTGACGAGCAGGGCCAGCACCGCCAGCAGCCCGCCCAGAATCCCCACGACGACAACGGGTTCGACCGGCGGCGCGATCAGCGACCCGAGCCGCGGCCCGAACAGCAGCATCGTCGCGGCACCACCGAGAAAAGCGAGCGCGACGCCCACGGCGAATCGCTGGGCCACCCGCCACGCGGTCGGGCTCCCGCGCCGGAGGCCACGCAGCAGGACACCGACGGCCACCGTGCAGCCACCCAGGGCGAGCCAGTTCCCGGCGCCGCCGACCTCGGCCAGGAGCGCGATGTCAACGGCAAGTACGTACACCCACCAGAAAGCGAACAGCAGCACGCTGGCGCTGATGCTGGGCGGTCGCCGCCCGATGGCCGCGGGGCCGGGGCGCAACGGCTCGCTGATCATCAGCCGGATCATACGGATCGGTCACCAGGGAAAGCCGCCTGACACCAATGACCGCTACGGTCCCATGGGTGTGCAACTACTGAGCTGCATAGGTGATGATCTTAGTCTGGTGTGGACTTAAGCTCGGTCGGTGCGTGGTGATGGATATGCCCGGGGTGGGCTGCTCTCTGTGTTGGTGAAGATCTTCGCTCTGTGGTTTGTAGCGGCGTTGCTCGCCTGGCCGGCGGTGGTGCTGGTGAGTCCGGGTGGCGCGGATTCCGCCGGTGAGCGGCCGGGTCCGGCTGTTCTGTGGCTGTCGGTGTCGGCGGCGCTCGCGGTGGCGGTGGCGTGGTGGTATCGGCCGGTGTGGCCGGGTCTGCGGCTTGTTCCGTTGCTGGGCCGGGCTGTTGCAGTGCTGGCGGCGGCCTCGGGCACGGTGCTGGCGTGGCATGCCGGGGGGATGCCGTCCTGGGGGCTGGCGGGACCGGCCGGGGGGAACGCGCTGGTTGCCGTGCTCGGGTGTGTGGCGGTGTGGGCGGCGCTGGACCGGCTGCCGCCGGCCTGGCTCGCTCTGCTCGGTGTGCTGACGTTGGGCGCCGGCATCGGTCTGGCTTTCGTCGTGGATGCACGGGGCGCCGTGGCGGTGCTGACCGGCGAGAAGACCGGACCGGAGTCGGCGTTGCGGTGGGGGATGGTTT
The DNA here is from genome assembly GCF_040638955.1 of Actinoplanes sp. NPDC024001. NCBI lineage: Bacteria > Bacillati > Actinomycetota > Actinomycetes > Micromonosporales > Micromonosporaceae > Actinoplanes > Actinoplanes sp. NPDC024001. Next base: position 128,771 of record NZ_JBEZZB010000001.1, on the reverse strand, counting down.
TGACGATGGTGCAGATCGCGGCGGTGGCGCTGCTCGTCATAGCCGGGTGGCGGTTGTTCGATCAGTGGCGAACGGGAACGCTCGCGCATGCCGGTGATCGCAGTCAGGGACAGTGGCCACCGAAGGCCGGTCAGGTCTGGTATGCCGATGTGCCGTTCCAGGAAGGCGACGGCGAGTCGAAAGACCGGCCGGTGCTCGTGGTGCGTGCCGGCCGGCGTCAGGCCGAGGTCCTGAAGATCACGAGCCAGGACAAGTCACGCTTTCCGGAGCACTACCTGTTCCTGCCGTACCCGAAGTGGCGGCAGGTGCTGGACAAGAACAGCTGGCTGGAGTTGCGCCCGGTCACCCTGGACTATCACCGGTTCCACAACCTGCGCGGACTGGCCCGCTACGGCACGGTGCGCACGGTTCGCGAACGGGTGAAGCCGCGCGCTGTTTCCTGAGCCCCGGGGCCGTTATCGATAGAGCCGCACGCGGAGTTCCGCCAACACTTCAGCGTTGTGCACTCCGCCCATCGAACCGAGGCGTTGGTCGATCCCGTCCGACACTGGCACCGCCGTGGCGTTCAGCCTCGTCCCGTGAAGGTCGGTACCCACCGGCGACCCAGGTGATTGGTGCCGCTTATCAAGCCCCGGGCTGTAGCCGATCCCGTGCGGTGCTCTCCTAGACTTCGGTTGTGCGGATCGATCGACGGGCACGTGTGGCCTTGGCCGGCACTGTGGCGACCATCATCCTGGTTCTGGCAGCTTTCGGCGGCGTCCGCTGGCTCACAGCCGGCGAGCATTTCACCATCAACGCGCCGGCCGGTGCCTCGGAGAAGTTGCCCGAAGGTGGCTACGAGGTCGTCGTGGATCTCCGCTCGTCCGAGGTCCACCAGGAATTGCGCACCGATCGCGGCGCAGCCAGCGTGAGCACCTACGTGATGCCACTCGACACGTCTTGGGACCAGGTCCGGTCGATGGTGGCCGACCAACTCGACGGCTGGGAGCCGACTGGCGACTGTCTCGGCTCGGATCCGCAGCGTGCCCGGTGCACCTGGACCGAACCGGCCCGCTGGTGGCCGCGCCGGGTGAAGATCGTATTCATCCGACCGCCGAACAAAGCCGAGGACCGCGCGGCTTGGCCGGACAGCACTTTTCTGGTGATCGGTTCCGGTCTCGGCAGCAACGTCTGATCTCCGCTTGGCCGAGCCTATGAATCGGATGCTTCTACGTCTCGTCCATGAACCAGCGGTCAGCCGGCGAGCCTCACCGATCAACTGTGCCTGACCATCCGGCCGAATCGGCACCACAGCAGCCGATCGCTCGATGCAACCACACCCCTCGAACAGTGTGACGTCCGGTCGAGTTGTGCGACCTCGGTCCGCGGAGCACTTGAAATGGATAAACGTCGATTCGGATGTGGCGGTGCCCGAACCGGCTCGGTCGGGTACCTCGCGAGCTGCAAGAAGCGCGGTCTCGAGCTTTGACATTCGCGGCCCCGACGACGCAGAGGGCCGCTACTGATCAGCTTTGATCTGATTTACGGAAGTCGCCCGCGCGGTACTCGATGTGACTGGCCTTGGCCGTGATGAGGTCGACGGGGTGATCCGCGGTGGCCGTGCGCGCGGTCACCCCGGTCGGGTGCGCACCGCGACGTGGCGTGCGTTGTTCAGCCACGGCGGCGGGCACGCAGCACCATCTTGAGTAACTCGCCGGTGATCAGGATGGTGGAGGCGACGGCGGTGCAGGTCAGCCACTGCCCTGGGGTGAGGTCGGTGGTGGCGAACAGGTGGTGTGCGACATCGAGCTGCACGATGACGGCGAGCAGTGCCACGACGAGGCCGGTGGCAGCGAGCGCGGATCGGTTGTGCAGAGTTTCAGGGCTGAACACGCTGCGGATGTCGGATCGGACGTTGAGCAGGTTGAAGGCCTGGAACAGCACGAAGGTTACGAACGCCATGGTGCCGGCGGTCGGCGCCCGGCCGAGTTCGGGCGCAGGCCCTGGCGCCCAGACGAGGACGGCCAGGGTGCCGCCTGCCATGACGGTGCTGGCGAGCAGGACCCGCAGTAGCCGTCGCCGGTTGAGGATGTGTTCGTTGCGGCGGCGGGGCGGCTGGCGCATCGCGTCGGGGCTGACCGGGTCGACACCGAGCGACATTGCGGGCGGCCCGTCCATGACCAGGTTGACGAAAAGGATCTGCAGCGCGGTGAACGGTGCGCCGCCGGCGATGCCGGTCAGTGACGCGATCAGGAAGGTCATGACGAAGCCGAGCGCGGTGGAGACCTGGAAGCGGGTGAAGTTGACGATGTTGGCGTACACGCCGCGGCCTTCGCGTACAGCCGTCACGATGGTGGCGAAGTTGTCGTCGGTCAGGACCATGGTGGCGGCTTCCTTCGTCACCTCCGTCCCGGTCTTGCCCATTGCCACGCCGATGTCGGCCTTGCGCAGCGCGGGGGCGTCGTTGACGCCGTCGCCGGTCATCGCGGTCACCTCGCCGCGCTGCTGAAGCGCGCTCACGATCCGGATCTTGTGGCTGGGTGATACCCGGGCGACGACCCCGATGTCGTCGAGTTCGCGGGCGAGGTCGCTGTCGTCGGTGATGGTGTCGAGGTCGGTGCCGGTCACCGCCCGGCCGGGGATGCCGATCTCGGCGGCGATCGCGGCGGCGGTGGCGGCGTGGTCGCCGGTGAGCATCCGGACCCTGATCCCTGCGTCACGGCATTGCTGGATGGCCTGTTCGGCTTCCGGGCGTGGCGGGTCGACGATGCCGGCGAGAGCAATCAGGACCAGTCGATCGAGCATGTCCTTGGGGTCCTGGGGCGGTGCGAAGTCGTCGGCGGGGAAATCCTGAACGGCGACGGCCATCACCCGCATGCCTTGCCCGGCGATGTCCGCGTTCGCTCGATCGTGGCGTTGCCGGGCGGCGGCGTCGAACGGCAGGACGTGGCCTGTGTCGCCTAGGTAGCCGCCGGCCCGGGCGGCGAGCACGTCCGGGGCTCCCTTGACGAAGCAGCGGATGACCTCGCGGCCTTGCTCGTCGGTCCAGTCATGGAAGGTGGCCATGAATTTGTAGTCGGAGTCGAACGGGATGTCGAGCACGCGGGGGTGCTGTTTGCGTAGTGCGGTGACGTCGATGCCGCCTTTGGCGGCGAGCACGACCAGCGCGCCTTCGGTGGGGTCTCCTACTATGTCGTCGTCGCGGAGCACGGCGTCGCTACACAGGGCCATCGGTACCAGCGCCGGGTCGAGAGGTCCGTGCGGTGAGGCGCCGTCGGCGTCGATGCGTCCGTCGGTGGAGTAGCCCTCGCCCGAGATCCGGTATCGGCGGCCGGACATCAGCAGTTCGCGGGCCGTCATCTGATTGAGGGTCAGGGTGCCGGTCTTGTCGGTGCAGATCTGTGTGGTGCCGCCCAGGGTCTCCACCGACGCGAGCCTTTTGACGATCGCGCCCCGTTTGGCGAGCCGGCCGGTGCCCATCGCCAGGGTGAACGCCACCACGGCGGGCAGCCCTTCGGGGATGGCCGCGACCGCGAGGGAGACAGCGGTGATGAACAGGTCGTCGAAGGGCTGCCCACGGAGCAGGCCGAGGGCGAACACGACGACGATGACTCCGCCGGCGATGAATGCCAGCGTGCGGCTGAGCGCGTCGATCTGCTGCTGCAGCGGTGTCGAGGAGGGTTTCGCCTGGTGCAGCATGTCGGCGATCCGGCCGGTCTCGGTGCCCATTCCGGTCGCGGTGATCAGCACCTCGCCGTGGCCGCGGGTGACCGCGGTGTTCATGTAGACGGTGTTCACCCGGTCGCCCAGCGGGGCGTCCTCGTCGACTGCGGCCGACGCCGACTTGGTCGACGGCTGGGCTTCACCGGTCAGCATCGACTCCTGGATCTCCAGTGAGGTCGCCGACAACAGCCGGCCGTCTGCGGGCACCCGGTCACCGGCCTCCACGACCACCACGTCACCGGGCACCAGTTCGGTGGCGTCCAGCCGGACGACACGGCCGTCGCGGCGTACGGTCGCGGTCGTCACGCTCATCCGCCGCAACGCGTCGAGCGCGGCTTCTGCCTTCGACTCCTGCACGAACCCGATCGTCGCGTTGAGCAACACGACGAATGTGATCGCGATCGGGGTCTCCCACTCCCGGCCCACCACCAGAGCCACCACCGCGGCGACCAGAAGGATGATGATCAGGAGATCCTGGAACTGCCGCAGGAACGCCCGCCACCGCGGCTGTTTCGGCACCTCGTCGAGCTGATTGCGGCCGAGCCGTTTCCGCCGACGCCGGGCCTCATCGGTGGCGAGGCCGTCCGCCGAGTCTGCGTTCAGTTCTTCCAGAAGATCGGCGACCGCCCGTGCATGCCATCCGGTCGCGGTCGCCGGGGAAGGGGCTTCAGCGGGCATCTCGGCTCCGTTCAGACCATTGCAGAATGCCTATCCGGGCGGCCCTCCGGGCCGTGATCAACCGTACGGGGGTACGACGCCGTGCCTGTACGCGGGCGAGGCAACCGCAACAGCGGCCCTGGCCAGGTTCGCAGCAGGCGTGCTGATGGCATGTCACACCGGCACCCACAAGCCTCCATGACGGATACCGACGGGTAAGATCACGACGCCATGGTGACCGGCTCGCGACCGATCAGCCGCAGCGACAGCTCAGTACACGAGTGAGAACTGGCTACGGCGATATACGCGAAGCTGCGGAGAGGACGTGCGTCATGAACGGATCAGTCGTAACGAAGGCCTTGGTCGCCTACGACGGGTCTCCGGCCGCGAACGCCGCGATCGAGGCCGCGGCGCAAATGTTCCCGCGCGCGCACGCTCAGATCGCCTACCTGTGGACTGCGCCGTTCGCCAACGACGAGCTCCGGCGCCGGCTGCGGGCGCGTAACAGCAACCTCAACGAATTGGTCGCCGCGATCGAACGCGAAGGCGAACAGGAAGCCGCCCGTCTGGTCGCCACCGGTGTCATGCTGGCCCGCGCTGCCGGATGGGACAGCGAGCCCGTCGTGCAGCGTGCCTACGGCGGAGAAGGCCTGCACCTGGCACAGATCGCCGACGAGGCGCAGGCGGACGTGCTGATCATGGGCTCCCGCGGGCTCGGTGGCGCCAAGGCGTTCCTCGGCAGCGTGTCCGACATGGCCGTGCACTACAGCACCCGCCCGGTCCTGGTGATCCCCCAGCCGCTGCTGATCGATGAGTACGTGGCACTGCCGGACGGCCCGATCGTTGTCGGCTGGGACGGCTCCGCCGGCGCTGCCACCGCATTCGCCACGGCCCGGAACCTGTTCCCGACGCGGGACCTGCATCTCGTCGCCGTCGGCGACGACACCACCCAGCCCGCACCGCAAACCGGACCAGGCGATCAGGCGTTCACCGCGGTGCATCTGCTGAGCGGCTCCGGGCGCCAGGGCCGTGCCGTGGCCGACGCCCTGACGGTCTACGCCCGCGAGCATAAGGCCGCCGCCATCGTGGTCGGCTCACGCGGCCGTTCGGCCCCGGCCGAAATCGTCCTCGGCAGCGTCGCCATGGCGACCCTGCACCACGCCCACCGTCCTGTCCTCGTCAGCCCTCCGCTCTCCCGCAAGATCTGAACAGGCCTGATCACTCGAGCCGGCGTATCCGGCCAGCCGGGATGCCCATTCGTCGATTGCCCGGTACACCTGGGCCAGGCGCCGCTCATCGTTCGGGCCGTGTGGATCGGGTTCGAGAAACGTCAGCGCGGTACTGGCAACGCTGAGCGCCGACAGGGACCAGCGCTGCGGTGGGCCGTCGTCGAACGAGCTCACCCTCCACGGCGTCACCCGCCCCATCACCGCCGCCGTACCCGCCCGACGCGACGCCACGGGCATCGCGGTCACGGGCTCCATCCCGGCCCACTTCGCCGACTGGAACATCGCAGAACCTCGGGAGTACTGAGCGCTCGGCTCCCTCGCCGACCAAGGCTTCGCCGAGTTCCTGCTGATCCTGCACGCCAACTGAGCAGCGGCCATCGGTCACGAACCCAGCCCGGACTTCTCACCCCGATCCGGAGACATGCCCGGCCCTGTCGAACGAGCCTCTGACAAGCAGCGCCGGGTAAAGCCCGGGGGCCGGCGCCATTGATGGTGCCGGCCCCGATGATCGGCCTGGGTCAGTGCTCGGCCCAATCGCCGAGTGACCAGTCCCGGGCCTCGGGCATGTCCTCCAGGTGGTCGACCACGTACTGCTCGTGCTTGGCGAGCTGCGCCTCGCACCAGGCCTTGAGCTCGGTCGCGCCGGCCGGCAGCCGCCGGGCGTTGTTGATCGCGTCGATCACCAGGTGGTACCGCGACGCCCGGTTGCGGACCGTCATGTCGAACGGCGTGGTCGTGGTGCCCTGCTCGATGAAGCCGCGCACCCGGAACCGGTCGGCGTCCGGCCGGCCGTGCACGAGCTGGTGGATGGCGCCCGGGTAGCCGTGGAACGAGAACACCACGTCCACGTCGTCGGTGAACAGCTCACGGAACATGGTCTCGCTCATGCCGTGCGGGTGGTCCTTCGAGCGCGGCAGGGTCATGAGGTTGACCACGTTCACCACCCGGACCTTCAGCTGTGGCAGCCTCTTGGCGAGGATCTGTGCGGCGGCCACGGTCTCCATGGTCACCACGTCACCGGCGCAGGCCAGGACGATGTCGGGGTCGCTGTTGCCGTCGTCGTTGCCGGCCCAGTCCCAGATCCCGGCGCCCTTGGCGCAGTGCTCGATCGCCTGGTCCATGGTCAGCCACTGCAGCTGCGGCTGCTTGTCGATGACGATCAGGTTGACGTACGACTTCGACCGGAAGCAGTGGTCGGCGACCGACAGCAGGGTGTTCGCGTCCGGCGGCAGGTAGATCCGGGCGACGGTGCCGCGCTGGTTCAGCACCACCTGGATGAGGCCGGGGCCCTGGTGCGAGAAGCCGTTGTGGTCGTTACGCCAGGCGGTCGAGGTGAGCAGGACGTTCAGGCTGGGCACCTTGGCCCGCCACGGCAGGTGCGACGCCTCCTGCAGCCATTTGCCGTGCTGCACCGTCTGGGACGCGCTGACCATGGCGAACGCCTCGTAGGTGGCGAACATGCCGTGCCGGCCGGTCAGGTTGTAGCCCTCCAGCCAGCCGTGGCAGTTGTGCTCGGACAGCACCTCCATGACCCGGCCGCCGCGGCTGATCTTCACGTCCTCGTCGTTGACGCCCTCCATGAACGCCCGGTCGGAGACCTCGAAGATCGCACCGAGGCGGTTGCTGTTCGTCTCGTCCGGGCAGAACAGGCGGAAACTGTCCGGGTTGCGCGAGTAGATGTCGCGCATCATCTCGCCCAGCTTGCGGGTCGACTCGGCACGCCCCTCGGCCGGCCTCTTGACGTCGACCGCGTAGTCGCGGAAGTCGGGCAGATCCAGGTCCCGGGTGAGCAGGCCGCCGTTGGCGTGCGGGCTGGCGCTCATCCGCAGGTCACCGGGCGGGGCCACGTCGCGGATCAGGCCGACGGGGGCGCCGGTGGCGTCGAACAGCTCCTCCGGCCGGTAGGAGCGCAGCCATTTCTCCAGCTCCCGCAGGTGGTCCTCGTTGCCTTTCACGCCGGAGAGCGGCACCTGATGCGAGCGCCACGTGCCGGTCACCGTGATCCCGTCGATCTTGTCGGGACCGGTCCAGCCCTTCGGCGTACGCATGATGATCATTGGCCAGCGCGGGCGCGTGCCGTCCCACGTACCGTTGCGGGCCGCGCTCTGGATACTCTTGATCTTCCCCCAGGCCTCGGCGAGGGTCGCGGCGAACCGGTGGTGCATGCCGGGCAGGTCGGAACCCTCGACCTCCAGCACCTCGTAGCCGTGGCCCTCGAGGAGCTTGCGCACCTCGGCCGGGTCCTTGCGGGCCAGCACGGTCGGGCCGGCGATCTTCGCGCCGTTGAGGTGCAGGATCGGCAGCACCGCGCCGTCGTGCTCCGGGTTGATGAAGGAAATGCCCTTCCAGGAGCCCTCCAGCGGCCCGGTCTCGGCCTCACCGTCACCGACGACCGCGATCGCCAGCAGGTCCGGGTTGTCCATCACCGCGCCGAACGCGTGCACCAGCACGTATCCGAGCTCGCCGCCCTCGTGGATCGAGCCGGGCGTGGTCACCGAGACGTGGCTGGGGATGCCGCCGGGCGAGGAGAACTGCCGGAACAGCCGCAGCAGGCCGCCGGAGTCCAGGCTCACCTTCGGGTACACCTCGGAGTAGGTGCCCTCCAGATAGCCGGCGGCCACCAGCGCCGGGCCGCCGTGCCCCGGCCCGGCCAGGTAGATCGACTGCTGCCCGGTCTGCTTGATCAGCCGCGACACATGGGCGTAGATGAACGACAGTCCCGGGCTGGTGCCCCAGTGGCCGAGCAGGCGCGGCTTGATATGCTCGCTGGTGAGCGGCTCCCGCAGCAGCGGATTGCCCTGCAGGTAGATCTGGCCGATGGTCAGGTAGTTGTTCGCACGCCACCAGGCGTCCAGCCCGGCCACCTCGGCGTCGTCCGGCGCGGCGAGTCTGCGCACCAGTTCCTGCTGGTCGCTCGGGGCGGTCCGGTGGTCCGAAACGGCGGTCACAGACATGGTCCTCTCCTGTGCGATGACATCTCGATCGGATGCTATTGCCGTGCTCGGTGGCTCGCAGTCGAAGTCTGGCTTCCTGGCCGGTGCCGACAGGTCGTGTCGCAGCTCAGGGCGGTGCAAGGACCGAATCTTCTCGGTGAACGCTCGGGCGGGCCGCATAGCGGGTGATGCCCGGCCAAGTGGTGCCGCTCGCAGGCCATGGCCGGTGGCCAGAGCGGCCGGCCATGCCGACCGCTACGAGGGTGCGGCCCACGGCGCCCGACCGTAGTGAGGGCGGCTCAGTCGGTGTCCGCCTGCCACAGGTCCGGACCGAACACCTCGTACTGGATGTCGTGAACGGAAACTCCGCGAGCGAGCAGGTGTGAGCGGATCGCCTGCATGAACGGAATCGGTCCGCACAGGTAGTAGACGGCGCTACCGGGCAGGTCCACGCCGGTCAGGTCCATCATGCCGGCGTTGGTGCTGGTGACGGGTAGTTCGCTGCCGGAGCCGTCCTCGTACCAGACGTGCATCGCGGATCCCGGCAGCCGGGCCAGGTCGGCGGCGACCTGGCGGCGCAGCGGGAACGAGGCTTCGTTCGCGTCGGCGTGCAGCAGGGTCACCTTCAGGCGGGAACCGGCCGCGACCAGGTGCGAGATCATGCCGGCCATCGGGCTGATTCCGATTCCCGCGCTGACGAATACCACTGGTCGGCCGCCGTCGTCGAGTACGACATCGCCGTACGGGACGCTCATGGTCAGTTCGTCGCCGACCCGGATGTGATCGTGCAGCAGCGTCGACACCTCACCGTCGGGTTTCCCGCCGCCGTGCACCCGTTTGACGGCGAAGTAGCGGTGTTCACCGTCGTCGGCGCGGGTCAGGCTGAACTGGCGGGGTTGCCGGATTCCGTCCGGCATCAGCACGTTGACGGTGATGTACTGGCCGGGCAGTGACGTCTTGACCGGCCGGTCGTCGATGCGTTGCATGACGAACAAGGTGACGTCGGTGGTCTCCGGGATCTTCTGAGCGACCCGCCACTGCCGCCACACCCGTGCCGCGGTCACTCCCCGGGCGCTGTACAGGCCGCGTTCCTGATGGATCAGCGCGTAGGCCATCAGCCAGTACACCTCGTCCCAGGCGGCCGCGACGTCCTCGGTGACGGCGTCGCCGAGCACGTCGCTGATGGCCCACATGAGGTTGTCGCGCACGGTCTGGTACTGATCCGCGCGGATGCCCAGTGATGCGTGCTTGTGCGCGATGCGGGTGAGCAGCCGTTCCGGCAGTTGTTGCGGACTCTTGATCAGCGCGGTGGCGAACACGGCCACCGAGCCGGCGAGGGCCTTGGGCTGGCTGCCTTCGGCCTGGTTCCCGCGGTTGAACACGCCGTCCTGCAGCTCTGGGTGCTCAGCGAACATGTGGGCGTAGAACCGGTTCGCGATCTCCTCGATGTAGGCGCCGACGACTGGCAGCGTGGCCTCGACGATGGGGCGCGCCTTGTCCGACAGCACGGTGGACCTCCCGGGAAGTAGGGGGCGGCCATCCCCCGACACGCGGTCGGAGGTGCCGGCCTGGTGGGTGTCGTATGTCCGCGCGGCGCAGGATGCCTGGCGTGACGCGCTCGCCCGAAACGGATCTTGTCCCCGACATTAATCAGGATCCGGTCGACAGCGGATGGATCGGGAAACGTGGGGCCCATCGGCACCGTAACTTGGGCCGAAGGGCCCGCCGTCGAGAAGTCCGACCCCGAAGCCAGACCGGAGGATGACGCCTCGCCCGATCATCGGCAGCGGGTGTCGACCAGCGTCGCATGGCGAACGTGCGTGCGAAAAACGCCCTGAGTGCTGCGCCCTATGGCCCGGCCGAGCATGGCGTCGAGCGAGCCCCGACCGGCTGCTTGCCGAATCGGGACCTTCGGCCCAGGCATTCTCGGCAAGATCGTAGTGGAGTGGTAGAGGCCGGTTGTTCGAGTTGCGTCAATGTGTTGCGGCTACCAATGTGGCTTTCAGAGTCATTAGCGAGGGAACGAGGGCAGATGGCGAGCGCGACCGAAACCGCGGGACGGGCGTTACTGGCGGTCGGTGGGTTGGTGCGGCGGGCGGAGGTGTCCGGCGACGGGCGGACGCTGCACCAGATCGGCGGCCGGGAGGCGGACAGTTTCTACCGGGATCGCTGGTCCTACGACAAGGTGGTGCGTTCGACGCACGGGGTGAACTGCACCGGGTCGTGCTCGTGGAAGGTGTACGTCAAGGACGGCATCATCACGTGGGAGCAGCAGCAGACCGACTACCCGAGCGTGGGTGCGGACCGGCCGGAGTACGAGCCGCGAGGCTGTCCGCGCGGTGCCGCGTTCTCCTGGTACACGTATTCGCCGACCCGGGTGCGGTACCCGTACGCCCGTGGTGTGCTGGTGGAGATGTTCCGCGAGGCCAAGCGCCGCCTGGGCGGCGACCCGGTCGCGGCGTGGGCGGACATCCAGGCCGACCCGGTGCGCCGGCGCCGCTATCAGCAGGCCCGGGGCAAGGGCGGTCTGGTGCGGGTGTCGTGGGACGAGGCGCAGGAGATCGTCGCCGCCGCGCACGTGCACACCATTGCGGAACATGGGCCGGACCGGGTCGCGGGGTTCTCACCGATCCCGGCGATGTCGATGGTGTCGCACGCGACCGGCGCCCGGTTCCTGTCGTTGATCGGCGGGTCCATGCTGTCGTTCTACGACTGGTACGCCGACCTGCCGGTCGCGTCGCCGCAGATGTTCGGCGACCAGACCGACGTGCCCGAGTCGGGCGACTGGTGGGACGCCTCCTACCTGGTGATGTGGGGTTCGAACGTCCCGGTGACGCGGACCCCGGATGCGCACTGGATGGCGGAGGCGCGCTACCGGGGGCAGAAGGTCGTCGTGGTGTCGCCGGACTATGCCGACAACGTGAAGTTCGCTGATGAGTGGCTGCCCGCGCAGCCGGGCACCGACGGCGCGCTGGCGATGGCGATGGGCCACGTGATCCTCAAGGAGTTCTTCGTCGAGAAGACCACGCCGCGGTTCGTCGACTATGTGTCGCGCTACACCGACCTGCCCTATCTGGTCGCTCTGGAGCCGGTCGAGGGCGGCGGTTACCGGCCGGGCAAGTTCGTCACGGCAGCGGACCTGGGCGAGACGGACGCCGAGGCGGCGTTCCGGCCGGTGTTGTGGGATTCCGACACCGACGCGGTGGCGGTGCCCGGTGGTTCGTTGGGGGACCGGTTCAGTGAAGCCGGAGTCGGCAAGTGGAATCTCGATCTCGGTGACATCGTCCCGCGGCTCAGCTGCGCAGGCGGGGACGGCGTCGAGGTCGTGTTGCCGCGCTTCGACAACGACGTTCCGGAGCTGATGCGACGCGGCGTGCCCACGGCCCGGGTCGCCGGCAAGCTGGTGACGACGGTCTTCGACCTGATGCTCGCCCAGTACGGTGTCACCCGGCCGGGTCTGCCGGGCACCTGGCCGAGCGGCTACGACGACGCGGACGTGCCGTACACGCCGGCGTGGCAGGAGCCGATCACCGGCGTACCCGGCGCGGCGGTGGCCCGTATCGGCCGGGAGTTCGCCGACAACGCCGAACGCTCCGGCGGCCGGTCGATGATCTTGATGGGAGCCGGGACCAATCACTGGTTCCACTCCGACACCACCTACCGGGCCATGCTCACCCTCACCACGCTGACCGGCTGCCAGGGCGTCAACGGCGGCGGCTGGGCGCACTACGTGGGCCAGGAGAAGTGCCGGCCGGTGACCGGCTGGGCGCATCTGGCGTTCGGGCTGGACTGGGTCCGTCCACCGCGGCAGATGATCGGCACCGCGTACTGGTACCTGCACACCGACCAGTGGCGCTACGACCAGTACAGCGCGGATGTGTTGACCTCGCCGCTGGCGAAGGGTGAGTTTGCCGGCGTTCGAGTCCCTTCGGGCGCACAAAAGATCAAGGCCGTGACCTGCGGAAACAAGGGTCACGGCCTCTTTGTTTCCCATTTTCGCCACTGAAAGTCCCATCTGGTGGGAGCGTGGTGATCGGATGGTGATCGCCTGTCGCTAGGTTGTTGCCTCCATAGTGGATTCGGCCGTTGAGCAGGACTTTCGTTCGGTGGCCATGGTCGGGCTCGATGTCATGCTCGGTTACTCTACGTAATCCCTGCATGAAGCACTCAAGGGCCGCTTGCCGGCTTGAGGACACTGTCTAGAGCCACGCGGCGGAGCCCGCGGGGAGAGTGGAAGATGAGAACCGGTTTCCGAGTGGTGCGGTTCCGGCGCCCCTGACGTCAAGCATCTGCCGGTCGGCCGCAGACCGACAAGCTCTACAAGGTGGGTTGTGCGAGGGTTGCTAAGCGGCAGATTCTCCCGCTGAGTTGGTGCCCAGCTCGGTTAACCGCAGCAGGTATGGCAACTCGTTCTGAACTGGCCCGACCCGCGACGCCGTCCGACCGGCATCGCGGGAGGACCGTGCTCGTTACCGCATCGCTCCGCCGTGCTGGAGATAGTGCAGGTCGCACAGCAGTTCTGAGAGGATCACGGGATCCAGGGCCGCGAAGTTCGGAGCTCCGGAGAGCCGCGCGTCACTGAAGGTCTGCGTCGAATCCTCGTTCGGGAACTGGACGCTGATCCCCGGGTTGAGGGGGAAGGTCAGTGCGCCCCGGCCCGGCAGGTAGCACTCCACGGTGTTCTGGATGCCTGCGTCCATCGGTGTGCTTCGCACCCACCATCCGCGCCGTTCCAGCTTCAGTAACCGGTCGACCGCGACGGACGCCCCGACGAACTCGGTCAGTCGCTGCTGGGCGGCCTGTTCCGCGGTCAACCGCCGCACCGGCCGACTCAGCTGCGGGAACGGCTGGAGGATCTCGTAGTCGGTGAACAACCGCGTCCAGGCGGTCAGGTCGGAGTCGATGTGCAGCGGGTGTGCGACTCCGATCGAGGCGTCGTCGGCCAGAGCGAGCTCTTTGTCGTCGACGTCGGCCGGGCTGCCGTCCTCGGCCACCCGGAACGCGGTGCCCACCGTCCCCTCGGCGGTGAACGTCGCCCATACCAGGCGCGACACGACGTGCCGCATCAGCGGGTGCTCGACGAGCAGTCGCCGGAACTCGTCGGCGGTCCACCGCCGCTGGACTACCATCGCCGTCTCCAGCCGGTGGATCAGGTCCGCGGCCACCGTGCGGACGTCCTTCTTCAGCCCGGCGAACGTCTTGTAGGCCGCCGGGGCGAGCGCGTCGTCGTCTCGGGCCCCGGGTTTGGGCAGGTCCTTGCGCCGCATGCCGTCGTCGTCCACCACGTAGGGCTTGAGCTGCTCGTCGAAGCCCACCACGAAGCGGCGCGGTCCGTAGTCGAGGGTGAGTCGGCCCTGGGCGTCCAACCCGAAGTCGGGCACCAGCCGGTCAGCCAGTTGCTCGGCGGTGAGGCCCAGTTCCCCGGCGACGACGTCGATCCGCTCCCGTGCGGCGTGCTTCAGTCCGGCGAACTTCGTCTTCTGCGCGATGCTGTGCAGGTGCATGAGCGCCACCTCGGAGCTGATCTCCCGGAGCACGTCGAGGCCGGTCACGGCGCGAGCGTGACCGCCTTCGCCGGGCCAGGCGCGGATGATCGGCGTGAGTCGGCGGACCGTGTCGTCGTCACCGGTCAGCGCCAGCGCTTCCAAGGCCCAGCCGTACTTCGACGGGCGCCCGGCCGATTCCCAACTCTGGAACAGCGACCAGCCGAACTCGGCCAGCGAGGCCCGGTCGAGGGTCTCCCGCACGATGGCGACACCCGGATACGGCGTGCCGATGCGGGACAACGCCAGCATGGTGCACAGGTGCTGCATGGCTGCGGGCGGCAACGCATGGCGGCGGCCGAGCAGCAGGACCGGGGTGAGCGCCGCGGCGTCACCGGCCCACGCTGGCAGGTCCGGCATCCGCTTCGGCAGGATCTCGACCGGGTCGATCGACAGCAGCGATTCCACGGCCGTGGTGGCGGCGGGACCGTAGGCGGCCGCGGCACCGCGGACGATGTCCTCATGTCCCGTCGCGGCCACCGTCCGCAGCGCGTGCTCCGCGGCGCGGCGTGCCGCACCGGCCGGACCGGCCGCGGCGGGTACCAGCTCGCGGGCCGCCGACTCCGGGTGCTGACGCAGCCAGGACACCGCGATGCGCCGCACCGATTTCCCGCCACCCAGCCATTCCGCCATCAGGGTCGCGACGTCGAGTCCTTCGGCGGGAAGCAGCAGGGAGCCGTAGAGGTCCGGCAGGTCCATGAGGCGGGCGCAATGCACCAGCACCGGCACGGCCTCCACATCGAACCGGGCGAGCAGGCGGGGCATGGTCCGCCGCGGGGACCAGAAATTCGCCGGCCGCCAGCGAGCCAGAAACTCGTCCGTCATCGACCGCGGAGCATCGGTGAAGAACTGCTCCTCGTCGGCCGGATGCTGCCAGCGTCCCTCGCGCAGGTTCGCCGCCGTACGCTCCCACCGCTCCGGGCCGCTCAGCGGCGCTTCGTTCTCGAACTGCGCCAGTTGCGCCTCACGTTCGCCGGGAAGCCAGCACACCCGGGTGACGTCGGGCGGGGTGAGGCCGCCGACCACGATCGGAGTGACCACCTTGCGCGCCCTGGTCCACGGCGGCGACGCCAGTAGCGGATGCAGCAGCTCGGCCGGTGCGGACGGCAGTGTCGACAGCGACGCGAGGATCGGCTCGATCTGCCGGCGGGAGGCTTCCGGCAGCACGGGCAGCGCCGCACGTGCGATCGCCGGATGCGCGGTCACACGCCGGTGCAGCAGTTCGGTGATACGCCGGTGGCTGCCCGGGGCATCAGCCGCGAGCCCGAGCAGGCGCAGGGCACGCACCGGGAACCGCTCCGCGGCCTCCAACAGCGCGGGCTCCGTCAGGTCGTCGTCGGCATGGCGTACCAGCGCCTCGAACGCTTCGTCGGTGGGAATCAGCGTCAGGCCGTTGAACACCGCACGCCGTTCATCGGTATAGCCGTCCTTGCCCACCAGTTCGAGCAGACGAGCCCCCACCGCCGGCCCGATCACATCGAGGACCGTGGTCAGCAGGCCGAGCGACTGCGTCATGTCGAACGCGCGGACGTAAGGGCTGATCCGATCCCACTCCTGCGGGGTGGACACCACGAACGCGGCCAGCGAGTTGTTGCGCAAGTCCGCCGGACAGTCTTCGCCGAGCCACCCGGGTTCGGTGGGGAGCAGGAACGCCGCGAGCAGGTGCTGCTTCGTGGACCGGTAGGCCCCGACCGCCTCCCGAGCTTGCGCGTATGCCGTGTCGTCGGCGACGGCGAGGCGGGCCCGTACACGCTCCGCCGCCAGCCGCCACGGGGCGCCCACCCAGTAGGAGATGCGCTCATTACGGCCGAGGTGGCCGCCATGTCCGTTCTGCAGCCCGCTCAGTTCCAGGACCGCCTGTGCCGCGAAGGCCAGCCCGTGCGCGGCGATCCATCCGTCGGCGACCGCCGCTTTGATGTGCGGATGGGCGAAGACGTCCCAGGAGGCCCGCGCGGTCGCCGCGGCACCGAGTGGGGTGATCCGGCTCCCGTCGAGGAACGCACGGGCGGCGGCCACCAGTTCCGGATCGCTGCTCCTGTCCGCCAGCACCCGCTCGCGGTGATTGCGCGTCTCCGCCAGGATGGCGTCGGCCTTGACCACTGCTCCGGCCAGCGAGGGCGGCCGGGCATCCGGCCGTCCGCCGCGCCGCGGCCGGATCCTGCGCACCCACGCATCGGGAAGGACGAACGTATCCTCGTCCGGAAGCTCGACCGACTCGTCTTTCACCGGTTCGTCCTGCACTGGCTCGTCGTGGATCGGCGCGTTGTGCACCGGCCCGGCCGCGCGTGCGGGACCGGCTGCGATGGGCGGTGCGGCTGGCTCGGTGGCGGAGGTTACCTCCAGGTAGCCCTTGTTGACCTTTTCCGTGATCAAGGCGGCCAAGTGCAGATTCGCCGCCTCCTCGGTGGCGAGCTGTTTCACCCGTGTCTGCCCGGCGGTGCCGACGCGCCCGAACTGGACTGTGACGGCGACACCCTTCTGCGAGACCTGCCAGAACTTCGCGGATTCCGCGCTCCGGTGCTCGAAACTGCGCACCCGACCTCCCCAACTCGATGGACGATGGGCGGCACAATATCGATGGGTTACGACAAAACAGATTCAACCCTCGTCATCGGCAAGGATCGGGGCGGGTCACGGTGACCGCGTCAACGGCCTCGCCCGTTGTGCACAGCACGGTGCCGATCCCGGGCCATCTCGCGTAGTCCCTGCTCGCTGGACTGCGAGACCACGTCGGTGACCAGCACGACCCGCTAGGGTCTACCTCTTAGATCATCGCGGCGATCACGGATCTCGATCGTTGATGTGGTGTGGCGCGTGGTGATCTGACGAATCAGGAGTGGGCTGTGCTGGCCCTCGACGCGCTGAAGATGACAATCTAGTACGGCGAAAACCACGTTGCTGAGCTGCGCGGACTCCTACACCACTCGGTCCGCGAAGTCCAAGATCGAGCGACTCGATACAGCCGGAGACTCGCCGACGCTGGCACTGTTGCCTCAGTCGGCTCGAAGTGCGCCTCGCTAGATAACGCGATGGCGAGGCGTTCAACTCCCTGTTCAAGGCCGAGCTTATCCGCAGCAAAGGCCCGTAGGGACGAGCCTTCGGAATGCCGGTCGGGGCCGGTCGAGGGGGGTGGGCAGCACGCCAGCGCCGTCGAGAGCGGAGTGGATTTCGCCGCGGGCGTAGGCGACGCCCGCCGGAGGCGATGATCCGTCGGTTGTTGCCGGGCATGGACCCGGAGCTACCGACTGCGGTGATCGGTGTCTTGTTCGCCGGTCGGGCCACCGCCACCACCTCGACGGCTGGCTGTGAACAGCCGCCGACGGGCAAGCGGCGCAGCGATCCGCTGCGCTGGGGCGCGGAGGTGACGTGGGCGGCGGCAGAGCGGATACAGGGACGCCTGGCGCCGCCGGTCAATCCAGATCTGTCAGCATGACGTTCGTGGATCACTACGGGCTTCTGCGGCGAGCCGCGACCGACGCGGGTTTCACCGAGACCGAGACGGCGACGTTCGCCGAGCTGCTGCGCTTCTCCATCTGGACCAATCAGCAGCACAACGGCGAGATCGTGGCGCATCCTCGGGGGCTCCCGGCCGGGCAGCTCGCCGATATGCTCGTCGGTCGGGCCGGCGGCCTGCCGCAGCTGCCGGTCGGCACGCCGTGGCCCACCGACCCGGAGGGCTACCCGCTGCCGTTCATCGCGTCCTTCGACTGTGCCGCGCTGCCGCGGGTCGAGCGCCTACCGCTACCGCCGGACGGCGCCCTGCTGGTGTTCCTGCATCACGAAGAGGACTACGACGTCTGTGAGCGCAGCGACAAGCAGCAGTACGGGCGGCTGCTCCATGTACCGGCCAGCACGGAGACCACCGCGCAGCTGCCGGCTGACTACGCTGCCCATCCCTACTACCAGGACCGAGACTTCATCGCCCCCGAGCAGGACCTTTTCGCTGTCGTCCACGCCGACCTGCCCTCGTGGTTGACCGCCGAGGATGCGGACCTGTCCGTGTTTCAGCAGCAGCTGGCGCGCGACATGCCGCACCGTCGGGAACTGTGTGCCCTGGTCGACCGGCTCTGGCCGGCCGCCGACTTCACCGCCTTCCAGTTCGGCGGCTACTCATGGAACACCGGTGGCAGGTCCTACCGCAACCTGTACGACGATCCTGAGCTGGAGATGGCGGAGACGAAGCTTCGAGGCCACCTGACCAGCGCCGACCGCGCCCAGCAAGCCCTCCTCGTGGAACAGGAATTGCAGAGGGTCCGCCGGGAGTGGCTCCCGCTGGTGCAGTTCCGGACTCGTGACGACGTCTACTTCGGCCGCTTCATGATCCGCGCCGACGACCTCGCCGCCCAGCGGTTCGACCGCGCCATCTCCTGGACCGAGTTCACCGAATGAGCGAGGGCAGGTGGCTCTCCCGGCGGGCGGATCTCGAAGCCCTTGTCGAAAGAACACGTCAGCGACCGTTCTGGGCCGATACGCATGTTCCGGTGGGACGTGAGCCGGCGTCTATTGATCTATCTTCTCGGAATGCATTTGTCTGCTGACGAAAATCGGTGGGATACCGCGCGTGCCGACACGACTGCCTCCGGCGCCGCCACGGCCGGTTCCGCCTTTGACCAGAAAACCGTTGCCTCGTACGAGGTACCGTTGCACCCGTCGTTCCCCGCGCCGGTGACAGCGCGGCGTGCCGGGGTCCAAATGGAACCGACCCACGCAGACTTCGGCTCCGAGCCGCCGCGTACAGGGAATGTCACCATCACGGATGTCGAGCGGTCCTGGGCTGCTGGCGGTCACCTGGCCATCGGCGCCGGAGGATCGGTCGAGTTTGTGTTCGACGTGCCTGACCCGGTGGTCGTCCGGGAGGCGTGTGTTGCCCTACGGGCGCTCGCGTCGATGCTTCTCCGCGAGCCCGGATACGCGCCGCTTACCGTCAGCCTCAACGGTAAACCGTTGGCCGACCGGTTGCGGATCCCGAATGGCGGTGGTCTGCCGCAGCGTCTGGTCTTCGCGGTTCCCGCCGAGGACCTGGTCGCCGGCCAGAACACGTTGCGGATCGCCAGCGGCGCCGATGCTCGCAGCACGCTGTGGTTGTACAGGGTGACGATCGACCCCATGCACGCGCACGACCAGGCGGGCTTGGCGCTGGAACGGCAGGCCATCGCCGAGCCCGTGCTGCGGTACGCGACCGACCTCGGCGAGGTCACCATTTTCATCGACCGCGGTGAGCAAGCCCTCCTGGACCAGGTGGCGTGGGCGGACACGTCCGGCGCAGAGTACGCGATCACGTTCGAGCAACAGCAGGCTGCCTTCTACGGCTGGAGCCGGCAGCCGGGGGAGCAGCCGAGAGAGTTCCGAGGTCGGCTCGCGGGGCGTGGCTCCAGGGCCGAACAGGCTCGGCGTTTCACCACAGAGGAGGGCTGGAGCGGTGGGTGGCACCGCTCCCGGGATCTGCTCGTCGCGGTGGGTGTGACCGGCTGCGCGGTTACCAGGTTGAGCTGGCGCGACGGCCGCGGCAACAATGGAACGGTCGCTTTCGCCGACGACGGGTTCCTGGGTACGTACCAGCGCACCGGGGAAGGCCCCATCGGCTACCGCGGCCGTCCCGGCTCGTAAGCCATCGGCCGAGCGATGAAGCCCCGTACGCCGTGGATCAACGATGGTGGTACGTGCCGGGCAGCCCGGACGATCACGGCGATCCGGCAGCCGAACTCGGTGCGGCAGGACTGCCGAACTGGCCGGGGCCCGGTGTCGGTGCTGCGCGGTCGCGGCGCACTGGGTGGTAGCGGATGCGGCCGTCGTCGATCAGCTGACGCGTAAACAACGCGAGTGTCAGGGCCGGTCGGCCCGTCGGCGAGTCGGCCGGGGCCAAGGCGGTTGAGCAGGACCGGGGCCACGTCGGCGACGGCGGGCAGGTGGTCGAGGAGGACCAGGCGTTCCGAGGCGGATTCGACACAGAGGGCGGCGCCGCCCTTGGCGGGACTGATGATGGCGACGGCGGACTCGCTCGGCACCGGATCGTCGAGCACGATCACCGAGCGGGTCTGGGTAGTTGCTTCGGTCAAGAATCCCGTAAGCGCGGTGCTGACCGCATCGTCGCGATGCTCGGCGAGCCCAGTCAGTTGGCTGGCAGCGAACTGGTGTGGGTGCGCGCCAGCATCGGCGTGGCGATCGCGAGCGCCGAGAACCGGACGCCGCCGGCCTCCTGCACGGGGCTGACCAAGCCATGTACGCGGCCAAATGCGCGGGCAAAGGGTCCTTCCGGCTGGCCGATCTCGGCTGACCGCGCGAACCCACCGCGGTGCCGGTTCGCACAGGTCCCTCAGATGGCTCGAGATCCCGCCGATCGTGTTCCCGTCAGACCAGGCGGACCGTAACCGCACGCCCCTGAACGTCTGACCTCGGACACCAGTACGGCAGCAGCCCTGCATGCTCATGGCTGCCTCGAATTTTCCATACTCGTCCTCGACCGGGTGGAGTCGATGCTGCCGCAAGGAAAGCGTCGTATCTGCGTCGCCGGCCCGGCTCCACCCGATGTGAACGACGGTGCGCCTTGTCAGCTCTGCTCGGGAGTGAGCCGCCGGCGTATGCCGCTGAAGTGCTCGCTGAGCGCGGCGATGGATTCCTCGGCGTCGCCGGCACGGACCGCGTCGTAGACGCGACGGTGCCGTGCGGCGATTTCGGTGGGTGTCTCGTCGGCCTCGTCGAGCTCGGCATGCAGGGCGTGGTAGACGTCCCAGAATGCGGCGAGCAGTTGAATGACGAGCGGGTTGCCGAGCGGCTCGTACAGCAGTTCAACGGCGCCGTCTCCCGGCTGGCGCCACCCGGCGCGGTCGCCTCGTACTTCGGCGCCAACGGCCTGGCCCTGTCGCTGGGATCGGCGATCGGAACCACTTGCGGCGGCCTACTCCTCGACTCGCAAGGCGCTCTCCCGCACTGGGTGCCATGGGGAATCTTCGCGCTGTGGGGAGTAGCTGTCGCAGCAGCCTTCCTCTTCGGTCCCGGCCGAGTTCAGCCGACCGCGACACAGGATCAGCCATGAATCCGCGCAGGCGACCCGACGGTCGTGCGGCCGTCGTCCCGAAGTTAGGGAGGGCTGTGCCCGCAGTCGGCCGACCCCACCTGTTCCGCCGCTTTTACCGCGCCTCCACCTCCCTCGCACGGCGCATCCCCGGAACCGGACTGGGCTGGTCATCGTCCGCACCATCGTCGAACGCCACCACGGCGCGATCACCTTGGCCGATTCCGACGTCACCGGCACTACCTTCGTCATCTACCCGCCACACCACCAGAGCACTGCCCCCGGCTACCGGTCGCGATAGACGCCACCGGATCCGTGCCGACACCACCGTGCTGAGGACCTGGTCTCACGACTATCCCGGCTGGCCATCGACCGCCTGCCGGCCGATCACCCCCAACGCCCCGTCCCACACCGGAAGAGGAGCACACTCGTGACAACAACTCGCAAGCGGGCGCTGTTCACGGCACACGCGACAGCAATCGGCCTGATCGCCATGGCAACATTCAGTCCTGTCGCCGCCGCAGCAGGCGTCGATGCCGTCGAATCGGTCAACCCGCGGTTCGGCAGCGACCACGTCGACCGAGGTGTCGGCCGTCCGAAACCCACCCCCGCCCACACGTCGCCGCATCTGCCCGGCGGCCGCTTCGACCCCGCCGTCTGGGACGACTCGGAGGCGGGCGACTACGTCCGGTCCAGCAAACCCTACGTCTTGAACTTCGACGGTCTGAAGACGTTCACCGTCACCGGGAACGGCGGTGGACCACGCGACGAGCTGAAGACACCGCAGGACGCCCGGAAGGCGTCGGACGAAATCTACGAGTCCCTCTCGGCCGACATCACCTTCAACCTTGATGACGGGGTCAAGCTCATCGCCCAACAGATTCACGCGGGCAGCGGCGCCGGTTTCTCCACCCAGTTCAAGCTCTATGTCCAGGACTCCAGCGCCCTCGGAATATTCAAAGGTGAAGGCGAGGAGAATTTCGCGCTCGACGACTACCCGCGGCTTGAAGGCGTACCCAGCAACGGCGTCTTCGACGTCTACGCCCGCGTTCAGATCCCTGGCTCCGTGAGCGGCGACGGTGAGATCAACGAGAAGATCTTCGACCTCGGCACCATCAAGAGCGGAGACACGATCAAATACAAGTTCATCAACGACCACGGTGTGGTCGCCGTCCGCTCGGTCGTCGGCCGCAACAAAGTGAAATTCACCTACGACATGGCGGACTCCGCTGCGTCATACATGAAATTCGGCAGTTACGTCCAAGCCCAGGACGCCGAGAGCGGCTGCAACGTCACCAACGATCTCGACTGCGAATACCCCGGCTGGGAACCGTACGGAGAGTCCGACAACGTCGAGAAGACCGAGGAACTCTGGCGGCAGTACTTCTCCGACTCCCACATCGGCAAGGCCCGGGTCACCTTCCGAAACCTGGTGCACGTGGGCGGTCCGCTCCAGTAACCGGCCCCGGCAACCCGAGCGTCCAGGTAGGCAAGCGACAACAAGAACCGGCCGCTCACGCAGTTGACCAGCGGATCAGGCAGCGGCACTGATGGTGAGGGCTCATGGGCATGCGTACCGTCCCTCACCATCGGTCGCAACCGGAATCGCCGCAGCCCAGCACTTCCCCTGTCCCTCTGTGATGTCAAATCTGCCGACACCGTCACGGTCGCCATGGTTTATTCGGTGTTCTTCCTCCTCGGTACCGGGGAAACGTTGGCCGACACCGCCTCCGGCGCGTTCCTACCCGCCATCGTGGCACCGGACCGCCTGGCTGCCGCCAACGCCCGGTTGATGGCGACCTTCACCATCGCCAACCAGTTCGCTGCCAAGCCGCTGGGTGCGTGGCTGTTCGTGATCGCCGCCGCCGTGCCGTTCGGCGTCAACGCGTTGACCTTCGCCGTGGCCGCAGCGCTGGTGGCGACGATCAAACCGATCCCCGCGCCGCCGTCCACACCACGTCGGGGCCTGCACGCGGAGATCGCCGACGGTGTCCGCTGGCTCCGGAACCACCGCATGCTGCGCACACTCGCCGTGAGCATGGGACTGGCGAACGTCGCGTTCTGTGCCGCCTTCGCCACCCTGGTCCTCTACGCCCGGCAACGGCTGGGCCTGTCCGACGTCGGCTACGGCTTCCTACTGACCACCTTCGCCGTCGGAGGGCTGCTCGGCACCGTGCTCGCGCCGAAGCTGCAAAGGAGTTGAGGGGCCGGCACCCTGCTGCGCGCCGGCCTCGTCGTCGAGGTCATCACCCACACCACCCTGGCGATCACCACGACGCCGCTCGTCGCCGCCGCCATCCTGATCGTTTTCGGGATACACACCGTGGTCTGGGGCATCATCCGCCGCCACCGCCCTGCACGCCACCACCGGCTCCTACACCCCGGTCCTGGCCACCGTCGCCGGCTGCTGCACCGTCGCCGCGATCGCCATCGTGGGCTGCTCACGCCTCGCCCACCGCCGGAACCACACACCACCGCGTGAGAACGCCGGGCGCTGATGGCACTGTCAATCAGCACCCGGCGACGACCCGGCGCGGATTGACACGGCAAGATCTAACACACGTCCTTACCGTCAGCACTGCCGTTCCCCCGTATCCGGCGGCTGAAGAAACACTGCTCCGACTCCGACTGTTGATCGGCGTGGTACTCCGGGTGGCTATCGGATGTTGGCGACCCTTCCAGCACAACCGGAACTAAATCAGCACGTCTGCCCCTGTGGCAGCGATCCGGATGTGATGGCTCGGTATGCCTCTCCTCGGCACCGGCTCTGGCCTGCGAATACACGAACCGCTGGTAGCAAGGGTTTGCGCGCTCCACTTGGTGCTGCTAAGTTCTTAGTAGAACCGAAGGGTCTCGAATTCTAACCTTCTGACTACGGATCAGAAGGTTAGGGGTTCGAGTCCCTTCGGGCGCGCTTCACTGAGATGGCCGTGACCTGCGGAAACGCAGGCGCGGCCATTTTGCTTTCCGTCCTTTGGTTCCGGCGTCCCGTCAGCAGGCCGCCCGGCTCGTGGATTCGCCCGTGATTCGGGTGCCGCTCGGCGTTCCGTCTGCCAGGGATCGACGGTCCCTGGTGAGGCCATTCTCCGCATGTGATCGTTCGACGTCCTCGGTCAGGAACTGCCTTCGTGCGGAAGGTCGAATGGAGACCCGCATGCGACGTCGCACCCACCATCCAGGCCCTCGTCGGTGACCGTGCTTCTCGGTGCGGTGGTGGCCGTGCTGGCCGGCACGGTCGTGGTCATCGTCGGACAGGCTCGCGGCGTGCAGCGCGTCGTTCCCGTCGCGATGCAACCGCCGCCTCGGGCGGACGGCCTGATCGGTTCGCGGCTTCCCGGCCCACCGCTGACCATGACGATTCTTGGGGACTCCTTCGCCGCCGGCTACGGGGCCGGCAGACGCCGGGAGACCTTGGGTGTCCTGCTGGGCACCGCCCTCGCCCGCCGTGCCGGCCGACCGGTCCGACTGCATCAGCCGTCCTTCGTCGGCGCCATGTCCTCGGACCTGACGCACCAGGTGCGCGCCGCACTCACCCATGAGCCGGACGTCGCGATCATCTTCGTCGGCGGCAACGACGTCACCCGGTTCGCGCCGCTCAGGGCAGCGGCACGGCATCTCGGCGACGCGGTCGGCCGACTCCGGGCCGCCGGCTGCCACGTCATTGTCGGTACCTGCCCGGACCTGCGGATCCTGCCACCGCTGCGGCCACCACTGCGCTGGCTGGCATCCCTGCGCAGCCGGTGGCTGGCGGCCGCGCAGACGGCCGAGGTCGAGGCCGCCGGTGGCTATCCGATCGCCCTGGCCGAGCTGCTCAACCCCTACTTCGAAGCCGATCCGGCACGCATGTTCGGCACCGACCGCTTTCATCCTTCTCCGGAGGGGTACGCCCGGACGGCCGCCGTCTGTCTGCCACCGCTGCTGGCCGCGTTACGTGCGGAAGGCGTCCTGCCACATCATGGGTGATGAGGGACAGCTGATCCCACGTCCTCGAGGGTGGTGGAGTCGCCTGACCGACCGGATGCGACCAGGTGTCGCAGGTCCTTGCTGTTGCGGGCGGTGAAGACGAGCATCCGCTGCCGGCGGTCGTGGCTGAAGACGACCTCGCAGTCGAGGTCCACCCGGCCCGCCGTCGGGTGCAGCAGCGACGTGGTCTCCTGACGGCAGAGCCGTACCTCGTGGTTGTCCCACAGGCTGCGGAACTCGGCGCTCTCGGCCAGCAGCGTCGCGATCATCTGCTCGGCTTCGGTGGGATCGGGTTCCAGGTCCGCCGCGGCGCGGACGGCAGCGGCGTAGGTCGCGCTCTGGGCGGCGTAGATGTCCTCGGGGTAGATGCTGCGTTCCTGCGGCGTCATGAACCACCGGAAGTAGCCGCTTCGGGCCAGGCCCGTGTAGTGCGTCTGATCTCCGAACAATTCGAGGGCCAACGGGTTCTGCAACAGGGTGTGGGCCAGATTCGACATGACCATCGCGGGGTTGCCGTCGAGGGCGTGCAGCACTCGGCGCAGCCCTGGATCGATCCGCTCCAGGTCCGCGGTCTGCTGGGGCGGGTTGTGGCCGATCAGGTGGAACAGGTGGTCGCGCTCGTCGACGGTCAGGTCCAGTGCCCGGGAGAGCGCCGACGCCACCTCGGGTGAGGGCCGCGGGCCGCGTCGCTGTTCGAGCCGGGTGTAGTAGTCGATCGAGATGTAGGCGCGTTCCGCGACCTCTTCGCGTCGTAATCCGCGGGTTCGGCGAGTCGTGCGGTGAGCGGGGGTGAGGGCCGCCCGGCGGTGTCGCAGAAAGTCTGCCAACTCTTCGCGATTCACCTCGTGATCTTACGACGTGGCCTCTGACCTCCCCTTGTGCCTGCTCACCAGGGATTGCTGATCCCTGGTAGGGCCCCGCGCCTCATGCCACCGTTCGGTGTCCTGCGGATGAGGAGAGATCGAGTTGGTGCTCAAGGTTCACGTGCCGTCGGCCATGGTTCACGGTGATGTCGAGCAGGGCTACGGCCCGGTGGCCGATGCGTTCCGGCGCAACTTCGAGCTGGGACAGGAGATCGGCGCCGCCTGTGTGATCTATCGCGACGGCCGGAAGGTGGTCGACCTGTGGGGCGGCTACCGCGACGGCGTGGCACGCGAGCCGTGGAAGCGCGACACGATGGTGCCGGTCTTCTCGACCAGCAAGGGTGTGTCGTCGATGGCGGTCGCGGTGCTGCACGCTCGCGGCCTGCTGGATTACGACGAGCGTGTGGCCACCTACTGGCCCGAGTTCGCAGCCGCCGGGAAGGCGGCCGTCACGGTGCGCCAGCTGCTCTCTCACCAGGCCGGTCTGCCGGTGATCGACCGCCAGCTCGATCTGGCCGACCTGTCCGGCTCGGCGACGCTGGCCGCGGCGCTGGCGGAGCAGCGGCCGGCATGGACGCCGGGTGAGCGGCACGGCTATCACGGCCAGACGCTGGGCTGGTACGAGAGCGAGCTCGTCAGCCGGGTCGACCCGCAGGGCCGCCACCTGGGGCGGTTCTTCGCCGAGGAGGTGGCCGCGCCACTAGACCTCGACTTTCACATCGGACTGCCGGAAGGCGCCGATCGCAGTCGCATCGCCCGCATCCACGGCTTCCGGACCTGGGAGATGATGCTGCACGTCACTGCGATGCCGCCGGCTTTCGCATGGGCGTTCGCGAACCCGCGGAGTTTGACCGCCCGCGCGTTCCAGAACCCGCGGGTGCTCGGCGTTCCCGAGAACATCAACCGGCCCGACGTGCAGGCCGCGGAGATCCCGGCCGTCAACGGCATCGGCCAGGTCCGATCGATTGCGCGGCTTTACGGCGACGCCGCGGCCGGTGGCGCCGGGCTCGGACTCACCGCGTCGACGCTTGACGCCTTGAAGAACCCGGCGCGGACGCCGTCCCGGGGACTCGCCGATCAGGTGCTGCGCCTGCCCACCCAGTACTCGCTGGGTTATGTGAAGCCGTTCCCGGCGTTCCGGTTCGGGTCCGCCTCCGGTACGGCGTTCGGCACGATGGGCCTGGGCGGCTCGTTCGGCTTCGCCGACCCGGACACGGGCGTCGGTTTCGCCTACGCCATGAACCGGCTCGGCTTCCACCTGTGGGACGACCCGCGCGAGGTGGCGCTGCGCGAGGCGCTATTCGTCAGCGTGCTCGGGGAGATGCCGCAGCGACCCGACTCCGCGGATCATCGGTCACGGTGCCGGTAGTGGTCGGCCACCAACCCGGCAGCGCACGCCAGCGTGAGCAACCCGAAGACGATGCTGACGACGGTCGCCCCGATCGTCGAGGCGGCGGCGTTGAACGTGAGGCTGACGAGCAGGAGGAGCCACAGCGTCGGGCGCAGGCGCCGGGCACGCACCGGGCCGGTCGAGGGATCGGGTACGTCGGTGATGCGGTAGCGATTCGTCATGACTTCACGCTAGGAATCCGGGCGCTTCGCGACGATCCCGCCACCGCGACGATCAGTGGTACAGCCTGCTGTACTGCCCGTCGAGCCGCAGCGGCCTAGTCTTTCGCACGGGAGGTGGCATGCGGCGGCGGATGCGCATCGCGGTCGACGCGCTGGAACATCTGGTCGGCGGCCTCGGCACCTCGATCCTGGCGATCACCGGGCTGTTCTGGCTGCTCGGCGTCGTGGTGCTGAGCCTGGTCGGGATCGGGGTGCCATTGATTCCCGGCGCGTTGGGGGTCGTCCGCTCGATCGCCGACCGGGAGCGGGGCCGCCTCTCCCGCTGGGGTCCCGGCATCGTCGGCCCGGCTCCGGTGCCGGACCGGCCGCTGGCCGCCCTGCGGGATCCGGCTGTCCGGCGTGAGCTGGCCTGGTTGCCGGTGCACGCCTTCTTCGGCTTCGCGACGGGCCTGTTCGGGCTCTCGCTGCCGCTCTCGGCGCTGCAATCCCTGACGTTCCCGTTCTGGTACCACCTGGTGCCACCGGGCGAGAGCGCTCCGAACCTCCCGTTCTGGAACGCCGACACGCTGGTCGAGGCGATCGGGGTGGCACTGGTCGGGGTGGGCTGGCTGGTCGTCCTGCTCGTTGCCGGTGGCCGGCTGGCGCGGGCGCAGGCATGGCCGGGCCGGCGTTTGCTGGGGCCGGTTCCCGGCGCGGATCTGAGCCTGCGCGTCGCCGAGCTGACGGCGACCCGAGCCGCGGCGCTCGACGCCCACGCCGCCGAGCTGCGCCGCATCGAACGCTCCCTGCACGACGGCACACAGAACCGGCTGGTCGCGGTCACCGTGCTGCTCGGTGCGGCTCGCCGGGCGTTCGACCGCGACCCGGCGACCGGCGCGGAACTGCTGGATCGGGCACAGCAGGCCGCCGAGCAGGCGCTCGGTGAGCTCCGTACGGTGGTCCGCGGAATCCTTCCCCCGGTGCTCGACGACCGAGGTTTGGCCGGCGCGCTCGACGGTCTCGTGGCCGGCTGTGCGCTGCCCTGCAGTCTCGACGTCGATCTACCGGTTCGATGTGCGGTGTCGGTCG
Organism: Actinoplanes sp. NPDC024001; assembly: GCF_040638955.1. NCBI lineage: Bacteria > Bacillati > Actinomycetota > Actinomycetes > Micromonosporales > Micromonosporaceae > Actinoplanes > Actinoplanes sp. NPDC024001. The sequence goes on along the minus strand of NZ_JBEZZB010000001.1, from coordinate 100,229 downwards.
AGGCCACCGCCTATTTCGTGGTTGCCGAGGCACTGACCAACGCGGTCAAACACAGCGGTGCCACGAGCGTGACCGTCTCCGTGCGCATCGACGGCGACAAGCTCATGATCCGTGTCGGCGACGACGGCCAGGGCGGGGCCGACGAGAGCGCCGGATCCGGGCTGGCCGGTATCCGGCGCCGGGTCGAGGCGCACGACGGTCGGTTCACCTTGACGAGCCCAGCGGGTGGGCCGACGACGATGGATGTGGAGCTGCCGTGCGGATCGTGATCGCCGAGGACGACGCCCTGCTGCGCGAAGGCCTCGCACTGTTGTTGCGGGCCGAGGGCCTGGACGTGGTGGCCACCGCCGGCACGCCCGGGGAGTTCCTCGCGGCGGTGAGCGAGCACGGGCCGGATGTCGCGATCGTCGATGTACGGATGCCTCCGACACACACCGACGAAGGCATTGTCGCCGCCGGCGAAGCCCGCCGTCAGCGTCCCGGCCTGGCCGTGCTGGTGCTGTCCGCGTACGTGGAGCAGACCTTCGCCACCGAACTGCTGGCCGGCGGTGCCGAGCGGCTCGGATACCTGCTCAAGGAACGGGTCGGCAGGGTCGAGGAGTTCCTCAGCGCGCTGCACAGGGTGGCGGAGGGCGGTACCGCGGTCGACCCCGAGGTGGTCGGTCAGTTGCTGGCTCGCGGCCGGTCCGACGAAGGGCTGGGCCGGCTCACCCCGCGCGAGCGCGAGGTGCTCGCCCTGATGGCCGAAGGCCTCGGCAACACCGCCATCGCGGAACGCCTGTTCGTGACCGACGGCGCGGTCCACAAGAACATCCGCAGCATCTTCGCCAAGCTGGGTCTTGCTCCCACCGACCGGGCCGATCGCCGGGTCACCGCAGTGCTGCGTTACCTCGACGGCACCGTGCGACGGTAGCGCCTGCTGTACCGGTGATCGGGCGGCCAGCGGGATGGGAGCCGGCAGCCGATCTCCATAGCGTTTTCCGTGCGTACTGACGTCAGGACACACGGAGGAAGAACATGACGGTCCGGGTCGAGAAACTCACCCGCACGTACCGCGGTAACTCTGCGGCGGTGACCGCCCTGGCCGGCGTCGACGCCACGTTCGGCAGTGGCACCTTCACCGCGGTGATGGGCCCGTCGGGGTCCGGCAAGAGCACGCTGCTGCAGTGTGCCGCGGGCCTCGACCGGCCCAGCGACGGCCGGGTCTGGATCGGTGACATCGAGATCTCCCGGATGACCGAGGCGAAACGCACCGTGCTGCGCCGGGATCGGATCGGCTTCATCTTCCAGGCGTTCAACCTGATCGGCGCGCTCACCGTCGAGGAGAACATCGTGCTCCCGCTGCGACTCGCGGGCGTGCACCCCGACCGGGCCTGGCTCGGCTACGTGGTCGAGCGGATCGGGCTGACCGAGCGGCTGCGTCACCGGCCCGCGGAACTGTCCGGCGGTCAGCAGCAGCGAGTCGCGATCGCCCGGGCCCTCGCCACCCGGCCCGACGTGATCTTCTGCGACGAACCCACCGGCGCGCTCGACAGCAACACCGCAGCGGAGGTTCTCGCCCTGCTGCGGGCGGTCGTCGACGAGCACGGGCAGACGGTCGTCATGGTCACCCACGATCCGGTCGCCGCCTCGTATGCCGATCGGGTCATGGTTCTCGCGGACGGCCGGATCGTGTCCGACACCTCACAGCCGGGCGTGGCCCGCATCGCCGAGCAGCTTGCCGCCCTGGACTGCCGGGGCGCCGTCCGATGATCAGGCTCGCCTCTCGGATGCTCCGGCACCGCCCGGGTTCGGCACTCGCCACCCTCCTTGCCCTCACCGTCGGCGCGATGATCCTCGCCTCGATGGCCGTCCTGATCGAATCCGGGCTGCTCCACCGGCCGGAGCCGCGGCGCTACGCCGCAGCCGACCTGGTCATCGCCCGTCCCGAACTCACCGTGACCAGCAAGGACTTCGACGGAACCACGCTGACCAACCGGGTGACTCTGCCCGAGGGCGGCACGCTTCCGGCCGGCTTGACGCAGCGCCTGCGGCAGGTACCGGGAGTGACGGCCGCCGTTGCCGACCGGGCCATCCCGCTGTTCACCACCGCCGGTCCCGCTGTGGGCCGCGGCTGGGACAGTGCGTCGCTCGCACCGTACCGCCTGGTCGCGGGGGAAGCACCGCACCAGGATGACGAGGTCGTGCTCGACGCGGCCATCGCGGCGGGTTCCTCGCCCGGCACCCGTACCGAATTGGTCGTCGGTGGTGTCGCCGTGAGTTACCGGGTCAGCGGCATCGCGGAGACCGGTGCGGCCCAGGTGTTCTTCACCGAGGGCAGGGCGACGGCGCTCGCCCCGCGCCCGGACCACGTCGATGCCATCGGTCTCACGATGGCGCCCGAGGCGGACCGTGCCGCAGTGCGCCGGCTGGCTGCCGAGGCCGGCGCCGAGGTGTACACCGGTGACGCCCGTGGGCGGCTCGAACGCACCGACGACACGGCCGCTGCCGATCTGCTGGTGCAGATCGGCGCCTCGTTCGGCGGTTACGTCGTCCTGCTGGTCGTCTTCGTGGCCGCCGGCACGGTCGGTCTCTCCGTCCGCCACCGCCGCCGCGACTTCGCCCTGCTGCGCGCCGTCGCCGCCACACCGGCCCAGGTCCGCCGGATGGTGATGGCCGAAGCCGCGCTGATCGGCGCCGCAGGTGTCGCGCTCGGTGTTCCGGCGGGCCTGCTCGCCACCCGATGGGTGTGGCGCGAACTGACCACTCGGGGTTTCCTGCCGGAGGGTTTCCCACCGGCAGCCGGTTTCCTGTCGGTGGCGTTCGTCGCCCTGATCACGATCCTGGTCGCCGTGCTGGCAGCGCTGTTCGCGGCGCGCCGGGTCACCGGGATCCGCCCGGTCGAGGCCCTCGGGGAGGTCGCCGTCGAACCCGGCGGCCGCGGCCGGGTGCGGCTGATCATCGGCCTGGTCACCCTCACCGGCGCGGCCGGCTCCAGCGCCGTCGCGGTAGGCGCCGGCGGTCAGGTCGCGCTTGCCGGAGCGATCGGCGTGCTTTATCTGTACGTGACAGCGGTGGCATTGCTGGCTCCCTGGATCAACCGGGCGGCGACCCGCCTGCTGCAGCCGCTGCTGCCGCGAATCTGGGGTGCGGCGGGACACCTCGCCGTCGCCAACCTGCGAGCCAACGCCCGTGGAACAGCCACCGTGCTGACCGGCCTCGTGCTCTCGGTCGGCTTCGGCGGCTCGGTCTGGTTCCTCCAGGACAACCTCGAACGCAGCACCCTCATCCAGGCCAGGGAGGGCCAGCTCGCGTCCTGGGCGCTCAGCTCACCGGCCGGTCTCGCGCCCACGACGGCGGCGAAGGTCCGCGGACTGCCCGGCGTGGAGTCGACCACGGCGGTCCGGCAGACATCCGTCGTCGTCAAGATCTTCGGTGGGGAGGTGGAGACGGTACCGGTGACAGCCGTGGACGACGTGTCCACATTCGATCTCGGCGTCACCGACGGCAGCATGGCGGACCTGCACGGACAGGCGATGGCCGTCTCCGGTATCCGTGCCGGGAGTCAGGGCTGGGACCTCGGCGAAGAGGTGTCGCTGTGGCTGGGCGACGGCACCCCGGTCACGCTGCGGGTGGCGGCGATCTACGACCGGGGACTGGGCTTCGGCGACATCGTGCTGCCGCACGACGCGGTGACCGGCCACACCGCCCGCGACACCGATGACGAGGTGCTGGTGAAGATGGAACCCGGCGCCGTGCCGGACCCGAGCCTCGCCACCCTCGGCCCGGCGGCCACGCTGATCGACACCGACCGGCGCACCGGCCGGCTCGCCGCCGACCTCGCCCTGTCCGCCTGGCTCAACAAGATGCTTGTCGGGGTGATGGTCGGCTACGCCGTGCTGTCGGTGGCCAACACCATGGTGATGGCCGCGCTGGCCCGGCGCCGGGAACTGGCGCTGCTGCGCATCGTCGGGGTGACCCCCGGGCAGGCCCGCCGGATGGTGCACGCTGAGCAGGCTGGTCTGCTCGGCGTGGCTCTGGTGATCGGCGGAACCATCGCCGCCCTCACTCTCGTCGCGGTGGTCCGCGCCCTGACCGGCGACCTCGTCCCGTACGTGCCCACGCTGGGCGTGGTCATCGTGGTCGGCGGCACCGCGCTGCTGGCGCTGACCACGACGATCCTCCCGATCGGCCGCCTGCTGCGGGTGCCGCCGCTGGAACACCTCGGCGTCAAGGAGTAGGCCCGGCTTGACCCTGTGCCCGGGTGCACGTCCAGTGGCAAAGCGAAGAAGTGGCGAAGCGAAGACGCGCCGATCGATAGCGGCCGTTTGGTACCGCGGTACCAATGGCAGAGGGCACCGTGGTCGGATGGCCGGAGGACGTGGCGTCCGTAGCGTCGTTCCCGTGATCGAAGTCCATGAACTGACCAAGACCTACGGCGACGTCGCCGCGGTCGAGAACGTGTCGTTCCGGCTCGAGCCGGGTGTCGTCAACGGGTTCATCGGTCCGAACGGTGCGGGCAAGTCCACGACGATGCGCATGATGGTCGGCCTGGACCGGCCGACGTCCGGGCAGTGCCTGATCGACGGCCGGCCGTATCGGGATCTGGACGCGCCGTTGCGGTCGGTCGGTGCGTTACTCGACGTGGGGGCGATCCATCCGGGCCGCAGCGGGCGCAACCATCTGCGGGTCCTGGCCCGTACGCACGGCATCGCCGACCGTCGCGCTGACGAACTGCTCGAGATGGTCGGGTTGGGCGACGTCGGCGGGCGGCGCGTCGGCGGGTACTCGTTGGGCATGCGCCAGCGGCTGGGTCTGGCCGCCGCGCTACTGGGTGATCCGGCGGCGGTGCTGCTCGACGAGCCGGCGAACGGCATGGATCCCGACGGCATCATCTGGATCAGGTCGTTGCTGCGGTCGCTCGCCCGCGAGGGACGTGCGGTACTGGTCTCCAGCCACCTGATGGGCGAGCTGGCGCAGACCGCCGACCGGCTCATCGTGCTCGGCCGGGGCCGGATGATCGCCGACGCCCCGGTCGTCGAGTTGATCTCGCGTAACGCGACCCGGACGGTGCACACCCGCACCGATCAGCCGGAGGATCTGGAGAGACTGCTGCGCGAGCACGGCTCAGCGGTAGCCCGGCGCCCGGACGGCACCCTGGAGGTCACCGGGATGACCGCTGACGACGTCGCCGTACTGGCACAACGCTCCGGCATCCTGCTGCTGGAGAACGTCTCCGTCCCCGCCTCGCTGGAGGACGCCTACCTCGCCCTGACCCAGAACCACGCCCGCCACCTCATGGAAAGGCTCCCACGATGAGCACCGGCATGTCGCACCTCTTCGCGGCCGAATGGCTGAAGGTGCGTACGCTGCGCTCCTTTCGGGCCTGCGCTGTCGCGGCGGTGGTCCTCGCCATCGCGGGCGCCGCACTGGCGGGCGCCGCCTATACCGATCCGGTGTTCGCCGAGGGCCTGACCGCACGGGACGCCGCGACCGACGTCATCTCCTGGTCCTCGGGCGTCCTCCAGATCCCCGTCCTGGTCCTGGCGGTGCTCGTGCTCGGTTCGGAGTACAGCGGGGGCGCGATCCGGGTGACGTTCGTGGCCGTACCGCGCCGGCTCCGGGTGATCGCCGCGAAGGCCCTGGTGGTCGCGGTGGTCGCGGCCCTGCTGGCGACCCTGTCACTGGGGTTGGGGTACGCGGCGGCCTTTCCTCTGCTGAGCCGGGCCGCCCTGACCGACGTGCCGTTCGGCACAGTGCTGAGCCTGTTGGGCGGCGAGATCGGATACTGCGTGCTCGTGGGACTGTTCGCGTACGCCGTCACGCTGCTGGTGCGCAACACGGCGGCCGGCGTCGCTATCACGCTGGGTGTCCTTCTACTGCTGAGATTGATGCTGGCCGTGCTCGACATCTGGGTGCGGTTCGACCTGACCGGCCTCGCGTTCTCCGCCGCCGCGTCGCAGTTGATGACCGATCCGTTCTCGCGTGCCCTGCCCGTCGTCGTCGTGTGGCTGGCGGTTCCGGCCCTGCTCGGCGCCCTCGCCGTGGTTCGCCGGGACGCGTGAGACGTGGAGAACGGGGCGGGCCCGGTACGGGCCTTCTGGGCGCGTCATCCCCGGCTGGGTACGAGCATCGTCGTCGCTTTCTGTTTCGTCACGGGCCTCGGCAGCGATGTGCTGTTGTGGGGTCCAGACCGATTCGACGGGTGGCGTCTGGCCGTCGACGCGGTGGTGGCGCTGTCGTTGATCTGGCGACGGTCATGGCCGTGGTTCGTGCTGGCGGTGACGGTCGCCGGTGACGCCGTGACCGAGGGCGCCCTGGTGGCGGCGTTCGCGGTGGCAATGTACTCGCTCGCGGCGCACCGTTCGTTGAACGAGGCGACGGCGGGCACCCTTGGATCTCTCGCCGTGCTGGGGGCTGAGACGGTGCACCGGTCCGGCCGTGACGGTCTGGGCACCTTCCTCTTCTTCTACGGCGTCACCGTGGTCGGCGCGGTGCTGATCGGTTCGACCGTCGCCACCCGCCGCCGGCACGTGCAGGCGCTGCTCGACCGGGCGGCTCAGCTCGCCCGGGAGAAGGAACAGGAGGGTCTGCTGGCCGCGGCCCGGGAACGCGCCCGGATCGCCCGCGACCTGCACGACATCGTCGCCCACAACCTGACCATCATGGTCCGGCTCGCCGACGGTGCGACCGCGGTCGCCGACGCCGACCCGCAGCGCTCCCGTAAAGCCGTGGAACGCGCTGCCGACCTGGGCAGGGAGGCGATGAAGGACATGCGCCGGCTGCTCGGCGTCCTGCATGACGGCAGCCCCGACGTCCCCGGCGACCTGGAGACCCTGGTCGAGACGTTCCGGATCGCAGGGCTGCCGGTCACCCTGCGCCGCCGAGGACCGGATCCCACGTCACCGGGCCTGCAGCGGGTGATGTTCCGCATCGTCCAGGAGGCTCTGACGAATGCTCTGCGTTACGCCGAGCACCCGACCGAGGTCCTCGTCGATCTCGACTACAGCGGCGATCCGATCCGGATGGCGATCGTCGACGACGGCCGCGCCAGCGCACCGGTGCCCTCGGTCGGCAGTGAGCAAGGCTTGATCGCGCTACGCGAGCGAGCGGCTCTCTACGGCGGCACCGTCGAAGCCGGCCCGGAGCCGGTCGGCTGGGCCGTCCGGGTCAGCCTGCCCCACCAGACCGAGGACATCGATGACTGAGATCACCCTGCTGCTCGTGGACGACCAGGAACTGCTCCGCGAAGGCATGGCCATGGTTCTCGGTACGGCACCCGGCCTGCGCATCATCGGCGAGGCGGGCGACGGCCGTGCCGGTGCGCTGCTCGCCCGCGACCTGCGCCCCGACGTCGTCCTGATGGACGTCCGCATGCCGATCATGGACGGTATCGAGGCGACCCGCGACATCGTCGCCCACTGCCCCGGCACCCGCGTTCTCATTCTCACCACCTTCGACCTCGACGAGTACGCCTTCAACGGCCTTCGTGCGGGAGCCAGTGGTTTCCTGCTCAAGGATGTCCCATCGGCGGACCTCGTCAAGGCGGTCCGAACGGTCGCGCTCGGGGAGGCGGTCGTCTCGCCGCGGATCACCCGCACCCTGCTCGACCACTATCAGGGCAGTCGCGCTCCTGCCGTGGCCGGCAAGAGCCTGCTCGACGACCTGACCGGTCGGGAACGCGAGGTCCTGGTCGCCATCGGCCGGGGACTCTCCAACCAGGAGATCGCCGGCGAGCTGTTCCTGTCCGAGTCGACGGTCAAGACCCATGTCGGCCGGGTCCTCGCCAAGCTGGGTGCCCGGGACCGCGTCCAAGCGGTGATCTGGGCCCACAACCACGGCCTGGTCTGAGCGCCGTCAGCGCTCCGATACCGGCATCCGGCCGTTTTTCATTGATAAACATCGATTAAAGGAGATGATCTGATGAGCGCTCCCACCGCCGCCTCGGCAAAGTTTCGGCTCAGCCCCATCCTGACCTGGGGAATCACTGCCGTCACCGCTCTGATCACCGCGTTCGTGCTGTGGCTGGGCTGGCCGGCCGAGGCCGCCGAGCTACCCACCGGCACGAGCGAGGTGGAGGTTCACTTCATCGACGACGAGCTGACCACGCCGGCGGCCACCGGCGAGAAGGACGGCTGGTTCGGGAGCCTCTCGGCGCCGTGCGACTTCGATTCCTGGTATGTCGAGTCGGCCGGTACCGCCATCTGCGCCACCCTCGGCGAGCGGATGGGAACCGTCACCGTCACCAGGACCGGCCAGCGGATCGAACTGCCGGCCGAGGCCCGGAAGTCGATCACCGCGTGGGCCGCGGACGCGGGTGGCACGCAGCCGCCGGCGAGGGCACTCCTCGTGCGTGACGGCGAGCCGGTTGGCGTCGTCGCCGTTGCCGACCCGGGCGTCGCCGTTCCCGCAGGCTGAGCTACTCGCACTCCCATGACCTGCGCGTATGCCGGCCCGCCCGACTGCCAGGGACTGTCCATCCCTGGCAGGAGGGTGCACCCCATGCCAGCGTTCGACGCTACGGGGACGAGAGGATGCGAAGTGTCTGAGCCAGCCCGGCGGGGATCGGCCCGCCTGATCGATGAGTGACACGTTCGGTCGGCGGCTGCGAGAACACCGGCACACGGCCGGGCTGACGATGGAGCAACTGGCGGAGCGGTCGGGGGTCAGCGCCCGCGCGATCAGCGACATGGAACGAGAGCGCAGCGTCGCACCGCAGCGGCGTACCGTCCAGGCGCTGGCCGAGGCGCTGGCGTTGCCGGAGGCTGAGCAGCCGGCTTTTCTCGCCGCGGCCAGAGCCGGGCGCTCCAGGGTCACGGCGACCGTGCCGGCCGGCGGCTGTGCGTTGCCGCGCCCGGTACCCGACTTCACCGGCCGGGACCGAGAGCTGGCACAGCTGACTAGGGTCGCGAACTCGGCCCGACCGGCACCGATGGTCGCGCCGGTGATGACAGTGTCCGGAACAGCCGGTGCCGGCAAGACGACGCTGGCCGTGCAGGCGGCTCACCTGCTCGGCGCGGCGTTCACCGGTGGAACCCTCTTCGTCGACCTCCGGGGAATGGACGTCCGGCCGGCAGGCGCCGCGGAGACTCTGGGCCGTCTGCTCAGCGCGCTCGGCGTCCGGGACGACGAGATCCCCGCGGACGAGAGGGACCGGGCCGGCATGTACCGGGGGCTGCTGCTCCACCGGCGGGTACTCGTGGTGCTCGACAACGTCGCGGACGAGTCGCAGGTCCGGCCCCTGTTGCCCGGGCCCGGACCCTCCCTGACCGTCATCACCAGTCGCCGGTTGCTGGCCGGGCTGGAGGGCGTCCACCGGCTCAACCTCATGCAGCTCCCGGCCGACGACGCGGCGACACTGTTGCGGCGCATCATCGGTGACCGGGAGCCCGACGCGGTCGACGAGGTGGCCGAGCTGTGCGGCCGGCTGCCTCTGGCACTGCGTATCGCCGGTAACCGGCTCATGAGCCGGCCGCAATGGACCGTGCGGCATCTGGCCGACCGGCTCTCCGACGAACGCCGGCGCCTCGACCAGCTCATCGCCGGGGACCTGCGGATCGCCGCCGCTTTCAGCCTCTCGTACACCCAGCTGTCCCCGCAGGCACGGCGGCTGTTCCGGCGCTTGTCGCTGGCGCCCGTTCCGGACTTCGACGCCCAGCTCGCGCGGGCACTCGATCCGGCGGACCCGGAGGGTATCGAGGACGCCCTCGACGAACTCGTGGAGCTGAGCCTCCTGCAGGCCCACGTCGACGGCAGGTACCGCTTCCACAATCTGATCCGCTTGTTCGCCCGCGAGCGGCTCACCGAGGAAGGACCGGCAGCCGACTGAGAAGCCCGCACGCAGAAGCACTTCTGCGTGTGCTCTTGCGTGTTCCACGCCGTCCGGACCGGGTGAGATCGATTACGGGCGCAGCAGGAGCCGGGCCCGGCCGCGAAAGGAGAGGGCGCACACCATGGGGATCTGGACCGACCGGCTCATCGAGCTGGGCATCACGTTGCCGCATGTCGCCGCACCGGTCGGCGGCTACGCGCCGGCGATCCGTACCGGGACGTACGTCTTCACCTCCGGCCAGCTGCCTTTCGTCGGTGGGTCACTGCCGGTCACCGGCAAGGTCGGCGACAGTGTCGACGTCGCCCAGGCAGCCGACCTGGCACGCACCGCCGCGCTGAACGCCCTGGCGGCGGTGGACGCGCTGGTCGGCATCGACGCGGTGGTCCGCGTCGTCAAGGTGACCGGTTTCGTCGCCTCGCTGCCGTCCTTCACCGGTCAGGCCCAGGTTCTCAACGGCGCCTCCACCTTTCTGCACGACGTCTTCGGCCCGGCCGGAATCCACGCCCGCTCCGCCGTCGGCGTGGCGGTGCTGCCACTGGACAGCCCGGTCGAGGTGGAGCTCCACGTCGAAATCACGTCCTGACCTTCCGCACCGAACCGGAGTAACCACATGAACAAGCCCGTCCTGGAACCGGCCGCACAGGCCTTCGTCGAGGCGACAGCCGACCCGCCCTACCTGTTCCAGATCCCGCCCGCCGAGGGCCGCAAGGCTGTCGACGCGGTGCAGAGCCCCACGGTTGACGTGCCGGGCACCGACAAGGAGACGCTGACCATTCCCGGCGGACCCACCGGGTCGGTGTCGGTGACCGTTTTCCGGCCCACCGGCGTGACCGGCCCGCTGCCGGTCGTCTTCTACATCCACGGCGCGGGGTGGGTGTTCGGTAACGACCACACCCACGACCGCCTCGCCCGGGAACTCGCCGTTCGGGTCGGTGCCGCCGTGGTGTTCCCCAACTACAGCCTCTCGCCCGAGGCCGCGTACCCGATCGCCATTCAGGAGAACTACGCCGCCGCGCAGTGGGTTGTCGCCCACGGCGCCACCCACGGGCTCGACCCGGCACGCATCGCTGTCGCCGGGGACTCGGTGGGCGGCAACATGGCCATCGCGCTGACCCTGACCGCCAAACAGCACGGTGACGTGCCACTCGCCGGGCAGGTGCTGTTCTACCCGGTCACCGACGCGAACTTCGACACCGGCTCGTACGAGCAGTTCGCCGAGGGCTACTTCCTGCGCCGTGACGCCATGCAGTGGTTCTGGGACCAGTACACCACCGACCCCGCCCAGCGTGCCGAGATCACCGCCTCGCCGCTGCGCGCCACCGTCGAGCAGCTCACCGGGCTGCCGCCGGCGCTGGTCATCGTCGCCGAAGCCGACGTCCTGCGCGACGAGGGCGAGGCGTACGCGAACAAGCTGCGCCACGCCGGCGTGCCCGTCACCGCGGTGCGCTACCAGGGCATCATCCACGACTTCGTGATGCTCAACGCGCTGCGCGACACCCACGCGGCCGAAGGCGCGATCCGCCAGGCCGCCGACTTCCTGTCCACCGTCCTGTCGACCCGCTGAAAGGGCCTGCCATGAAACCCACCATCGTCCTCGTCCACGGCGCGTTCGCCGAGTCCGCCAGCTGGAACGAGGTGACCGGGCGGCTGCTCGCCGACGGTTACCCGGTGATCGCCGCACCCAACCCGCTGCGCAGCCTGTCCGGCGACGCCGCCGTCGTCTCCAGCATCCTGGCCGGCATCGACGGACCGGTCGTGCTCGTCGGTCACTCGTACGGCGGGGCGGTCATGTCCAACGCCGCCGTCGGTCACGACCACGTCAAGGCGCTCGTGTTCGTCGCCGCCTTCGCGCCCGAGGCCGGCGAGAGCATCGGCGAGCTGTCCGGCAAGTTCCCCGGCGGAACCCTCGGCGAGACCCTCAAGGAGGTTCCGCTGCCGGACGGCACCGTCGACCTGTACATCCGGCAGGACCGGTACCACCAGCAGTTCATCGCCGACGTCCCGGCCGAGCGGGCCGCTCTCGACGCCGTCGCCCAGCGCCCGCTGAACACCACGGCCCTCCACGAGGGATCCGGCGAGCCGGCCTGGAAGACCGTGCCGTCCTGGTTCGTGTACCCCGAGCTCGACTACAACATCCCGCTCGCAGCGCACCGCTTCATGGCCGAGCGTGCCGGCGCCCGCGAAAGCGTGGAACTGCCGGGTGCCTCGCACGCCATCCCCGCCTCCGAGCCCGCCGCGGTCGCCGGAATCATCCTCCAGGCCGCCACCGCGATCGCCTGACCCACCCGATGCGGCACCGAGCCCATCGTCGTACCTGATCGGAAAGAGCAACATGCGCATCCGCATCTCCACAGTGGTGGCTCTCGCCGCCACCATCGCCCTCACCGGCACCGCGTCGGTCTCCGGCGCCACCGCTGCCGTCGCCGGCACGCATCCCACGACCAAACCGACCGTCGTGCTGGTGCACGGCGCCTTCGCCGACTCCTCGAGCTGGTCCGGCGTCGTCGAACGGCTCCAGCAGCGCGGCTATCCGGTGGTCGCCGCCGCCAACCCGCTGCGCGGGCTCAGCTCCGACGCTGCCTACGTGCGAACCGTCATCAACTCGGTGCCGGGCCCCATCGTGCTTGCCGGCCATTCGTACGGGGGCGCGGTGATGACCAACGCCGCTGCCGGCGACCCGGACGTCAAGGCGCTCGTCTACATCGCGGCGTTCGCCCCCGACAGGGGCGAGAGCGCGCTCGAATTGTCCGGCAAGTTCCCCGGCAGCACTCTCGGCGACACCCTCGCTCCGGTGCCGCTCGGTGACGGCACCACCGACCTCGCCATCCGGCAGGACCTGTTCCGGCAGCAGTTCGCCGCCGACGTGTCCCCGAAGCAGGCCGCGCTGATGGCCGTCACGCAACGACCGATCCGGGATGCGGCGCTCAGCGAGGGCTCCGGTGCACCCGCCTGGAAGACGATCCCCTCCTGGTTCCTCGTCGCCGGTGCGGACCGCAACATCCCGGTCGCGGCCCAGCGCTGGATGGCTGATCGTGCCGGCTCGCGGGCAACGATCGAGATCCGGAAGGCGTCGCACGCGGTCGGTGTGTCGAACCCGCGCCCCGTGGCGGACCTGATCGTCCGCGCCGCGACAGCGCGATGATCTGATCGTTCGCGATCAAGGCCGTGACCCATGGACATGGGTCACGGCCTTTCTGGTTCCACGGTCAGTTCGAGGAGCAGACGTCGTTGCGCCACGCCCAGGCGGCGATCTCGACCCGGTTGCGGGCGGCGAGTTTGCGCTGCACGTTGGCCAGGTGGGTCTTGACCGTCGACAGCGTCACGTAGAGCTGCCCGGCGATCTCGTCGTTGGTGTGCCCGTGCGCCACCAGCCGGACCACGGCGAGCTCACGGTCGGTGAGCGGCTCGGTGGGCGGCGCCTCCGGCGCCTCAGGTTCGGCACCCCGGCGGGGAGCGAGGTGCGCCAGCAGGCGTACGGTCACCGCCGGTGAGATCAGCGTGGTCCCGGCGGCGGCCGCGCGCACCGCTTCCACCAGCAGGTTCGGTGACGTGTCCTTGAGCAGGAAGCCACAGGCGCCGTTGCGCAGCGCCCGATAGACGTACTCGTCGAGGTCGAACGTCGTCACGATGAGAACGTTCAGCGGGTCTCGCACAGCCGGGCCGGCCAGCAGCCGGGTCGCCTCGAGCCCGTCGAGTTTCGGCATCCGGATGTCGAGCAGGCACACGTCGGGGCGCAGCCGGCGGGCCTGCTCCACGGCGGTCTCGCCGTCCGCCGCCTCGGCCACCACCTCGATGTCCGGCTGCGTGCCGAGAATCATGCGGAACGCCGTACGGATCATGTCCTGATCGTCGGCCAGCAGAAGCCGAATGGTCATCGTTGTGCCCATCTCCATCGCCGGCTGTCCGCGGCTCGTTCGGTGACCGGCAGGATCGCGGTGACCTGCCAGCCTGATGCGATCGGCCCGGCCGAGAACTCGCCGCCCGCGGCGCGTACCCGCTCACTGAGGCCGGTCAGGCCGAAGCCGCCGGCCGGCAGGGGCGGCACGGCCGCCGTGCCGTCGTTGCGGACCGAAACCTCCGCCATGCCGGGCCGATCGGGGTGGGCCCGGATGCGAATGTCGATCCGCGTCGTCCCGCTCGTGTGGCGCAACACGTTGGTCATCGCTTCCAGGACGGTGTGGTGCGCCGCGTCCAGGGTGGCGGCGGGCAGCTGCCGGTGGGTCAGCGACTCGTCGACGGAGACGTCCGGCGCGGGATATCCGGGCGGCAAGGTCCCGGTGACAGCGGTCAGCATCTCGTCCAGCGTGCCCTGGGCCGGCGTGGCCGCGGACGTCTCGTCGCGCAGGATGCCGACGAGGGTACGCATCGAGGTGAGGGCCTGACCACCGACCTTCTCGATGTCGGCCAGCAAGGCGTCCAGGTCCTCGGGCGAGGGCGCGGCGCCCGAACCCGTGACGAACCTGATGGCCTGTGTCTGAGCGACGATCGCGGTCACGTGATGTGCGACGTAGTCGTGCAGGTCGCGGGCATGATCCAGGCGCTCGGACTGCCGGGCCAGCCGGTCGGCGTCGACCCGGCGGCGCTCCAGCAGGCGCAGGTACAGGCCGAGCATGCCGAGGAACAGAACCCACGCGGCCAGCACGACGGCCACCAGGCCACCGTCCTGCGACAGCGTCCGCACATTGACCGGATGAAGGAAGACCCGCACCGGAAGAAGCCCGATCGCAAGGATCGTCAGCGCGGCCGGACCCGCCGCCCGGACGATCGGATGCTGCATCACCAGGCGAATCACCGCCACCGACAGCGCGGCGAACTCCACGATGCCGAACGTGTGCTCCGGGCGCATCGCCGGCACCAGCCCACATGCCACCGAGACCGTGACGGACACCGCAGCGGCCAGGGCGATCGCGGACGGGCGGGCCTCGGCGAGCAACACCACGGCAACCGCGAACAGCCCGCTGGCGACGATGCCGGTCTTGGCGGCCAGCGTGGGACCGTCCAGTCCTTCGACGACGACCAGGCCCGCCACCACGACGGCGAACAAGCCCGCCATCACCCGCTGCGGCCCCCGGCGCCCCGGGAAGATGATCAACACAGAAGGTCACGGTACGACACCCGTACCCGGGTGACCTCGTTCTTTCGGCCGAGCCACCGCAGTGCCGCTCGGTAACACGGCTGAGGCGTACCCCCGCCCTGTTCTCGCAGGATCGAAGCCGCACCGAACGATGAGCGGAGAAAGATCGTGGCGACGACAGTGCGGGCCGAAGGCCTGCGGGTGAGAACGGGCCGGCACGTGGCGGTCAACGGCGTCGACCTGAGCCTGGGTGCCGGCGTCCATGGCCTGCTCGGCCCGAACGGCGCCGGCAAGACGACCCTGATCCGGGCGCTGGCGACCGTGCTCCGTCCACACGACGGCCGGCTCCAGCTGCTCGGGCAACCGATGGAGGCCCGGCCCGACCTGCGTGCGATACGGCGCTCCCTCGGCTACCTGCCCCAGGAGTTCGGCTACTACCCACGGTTCACGGTGTCCGAATTCGTGGAGTACATGGCGTGGCTCAAAGAGGTGCCCGGCGCCGAACGCCGCCGCGCCGTGCGGAACGCGCTCGAACGGGTGGGCATGGCCGAACGGGCGGGGTCCCGGATGAAGGCGCTCTCCGGCGGCATGCTGCGCCGTGCCGGCATCGCCCAGGCGATCGTCAACGAGCCGGAACTGCTGCTGCTCGACGAGCCGACCGTGGGACTCGACCCGCAGCAGCGACTCGATTTCCGGGCACTGCTGCGTGACCTGGGCGAACGTTCCTGCGTCATCGTCTCGACCCATCTCGTCGAAGACGTCGCCGCGGCCTGCTCGAGCGTCGTGCTGGTCGACGCCGGACGCGTCGTGTTCCACGGCACGCCGGACGACATCGCCTCAGCCGGTAGCGGCAGCGACGCCGGAGACAGCCCGATCGAACGCGGCTACTCGGCGCTCATCGCGCGGCACCGGACGGCACCGGCGGTGGCGCGGTGAGCCGCATCCTCGGGATCGAACTGCGCCGGTCCGGCGCGCTCCTGGCCGGGACCGCGACAGCGGTGATCGGGGTGGCGGGCCTCTACGTGCTGGCGCTCACCGGGCAGACCGGCCTGTGGGATCAGCAATGGAACCTGCTCGCCGTCTTTCAGCGCATCATGCTGGTGGTCCTCTGGCCGCTGGCCCTCGCGGCCGGCGCCTGGCAGGCCGGCCGGGACCGGCGCAGCCGGATCGAGGAGCTGCTCGGCACCACGCCGGCTCCGGGGTGGCGGCGGTTGCGGCCGTCCGCCCTGGCCACGGCCCTCTGCCTGACCACCGGCTATCTGCTCGTCCTGGTCGCCGGGGCGGTGAAGGTCGCGACCACCGCCGGCTATCCCGGCAGCGGCTGGCAGGCGGTGACCGCCGTCGGCGTGCTGGCCCTGGTCGCGGCGGGACTCCTCGGTCTCGGTCTCGGCCGGCTGCTGCCGTACGCATACACCCCGGCCGTGCTCGGCGCGGGCAGCCTCGCCTGCCTCCTCGCGGCGATCGAGGCCACCAAACTCGACGACGCCACGAAGCCGGGATGGGCCCTGCTGCTTCCGTACTTCACTAGCACCATCTCCGAGTTCCAGGCCGTCGGTGGGGCTGCCAGCGCCGGTCAGGCCTGGTGGCTCGGCGGTCTCGCCGTCGGCGGACTGGTGCTTTACCTCGCGACGAACCGGCTCGTACGGACACTCGCTGTCGCCCCACCGGCACTCGGGCTCCTGCTGGCCGCCCCGATGCTGACCGTCACGGCTTTCCCGGTCGACGCGGCCGCGGTCGCCGAGGTCTGCACCACCGACGGCGGGCCACGGGTCTGCGTCACCGCGGCTCACAGCCGGAAGCTGCCGATGCTCGTCGCGCCGGCCCGCCAGGCGCTGCGCCTGCTCGCCAAACTGCCGAACGCGCCGACCTCGGTGCACGAGGCGGTACCCGTCCCCACCCGGCCGCAGCCGGCCTCCGAAGCGTGGCTGGACGCGGACAACCTCAGCTCGGCCGGTGGCCCCGCCGAGTTGACCGCCCGCATCCTGGCCGGCGCCGGTACGCCGCTCTGCCTCCGCAACGAAGACAGCGATTACCTCGCCGTGCTGCGGGCCCGGGCAGTGACGGCCGCCTGGCTCTACGGCAGCCATCCGGTGCCCGGGCCGGCCCTCGCCCCGGCTGAACAGGCCCTCCGCGACACGATGTGGAAGGCGTTCATCGCCCAGCCCGAGGCCGAGCAGCAGCGCCGCGTCGCCGCGGTACGCGCCGCCGGCCTTGACTGCGGCGACCAGGCCGCCGCCCTCGGTATCGGAGCCGGCCGGTGACATCCGTCGCGCTTTTCCTGCGCTCGCGTGAAGTACCGGCCGGGGTGCTGTGTGCGGTACCGGCCATGGTCGCTGTCGCCTGGCTCGGCGCCGGTCCGGCCGAGTCGCGGCACGCCGTCACGGCCGCTGCCCTCGCGCTGGCGTTGGGCATCGCCGTCCTCGGCCACGGGCTGGGCGGGCCGGACAGCACCCTCGACACGACCGCGGCGATCCGCTGGGCGCCCCGCCGCGCGCTGCACCTGGCCGCGATCCTCGTGGTCGCGGCCGCCGTGGTGACAGCTGCCACGACGGTTCCCGTCGCCGTCATCCTGCGGGACGCGGCCGGCTTCACCGGGCTCGCCGCCCTGTCCGCGACGTTGTTCGGCCGACGACTGGCCTGGACGCTGCCGGTCGTGACGGGCTGCGTGTCCGCCGGCATCCCGGCCGTACCGGAGCCGTTCGTGCTGCATCTGCTCACCTGGGCGGGCCAGCCGGCGGACAGCCGCGTGGCGTTCACCACCGTGGTGGTCTTCGCGGTCGCCGGTGTTGCCGGCTACGTGACTCGGGGTCCCGCCGGATCAGCTCGGTGAGCTGCCGGAAAGAGGACGGCCCGGGCGTGAGCTGCGTCCCACGCCCGGGCCGTGCTGAGGAGTAATGATCAGGGGAGGTTGATCGGGCGCAGGACCCGGTCGATGCCGTGGGCGATCTGACGGTTGCCCTTGTTGATGTCGAACCGGTTGATGCGCGGGTTGCGGTCGCTGCGGTCGGCGTCGATCAGGCTGATCCGCTTGTGCCAGCGCGGCCCGTAGACGTTGACCTTGATCTTGGCGCCGGCCGCGGTGGCCAGCCGGGCGTTGTCGGACTTGAGCGCCTTCTTCTTGGTGATGGTGGCGCCCGGCACGACGTGGTAGAGCAGCACGGACTCGACGGTGTTGATGCCGAGGCCGGCGACCGCGGTGAACGCCTTCTTCTCGCCCGGCAGCTTCTTGGTCTTGGCGATGTCCTTGACCAGCAGCTGGAAGGCCCGGTCGTTGGGCAGGAAGGCGGTCACTCGGGTCTTGCCGTCGGCCAGCACGGCGACCTTGCTGCCGGGCTTGGCCTTGAGCACGGCCTGCACGGCCGCGGTCAGGATGTCGTAGTCGTGGCCGTTGTGGTCGAAGCCGCTCTTGTCCGCGGTGAGGACCGCGGCCAGGGACTTGGTCTTGAGCGGCTTCTTGCCGGCGGCCTGGGCGGGGGCGGTGCCCAGAGCGGAGGCGACGATCGCGGCGGTGGCGACAGCGGCGGCCTGCTTGCCGAGACGGGTGAACCTCATCTTCGAGCCTCTTTCCGATCGGGTACGGGGGTGGCTCCGACAGCCACCACCCGTACTTCGCTCGGACGCGCGCGAATGGATGCAGCTATTTCGTGAGAGTTCCGCGGAGCAGACTTTTGCCTGAGTGAGTGGCGTCGCCGTCATGCGGTTCGTCGCTGACGTCGACCAGGCGGTAGCGGTTCAGGTCGGTGCCCGGCGGCACCGACAGCACGGCCTCCGGGTCGTCGGACAGGCTGCCGATCGCCACCATCTTGCCGGGGGTTTCCGGATCCAGCAGCCACACCTCGTGAAAGCCCGAGGTCAACGGCAGATCGCGTACGTCGATGCGCAGCTTGCCGTCGGAGTACACCTGCACGTCGCCGCCCGCGCTCACCGGCACCGTCTGCAACGGTGTGAGTGTTGCCCGGGCGGTCACTCGCTCGGCGGGCGCCCGGTCGGTGAACCGGTCGACGGCGACCGTGCCGGCCACGGCGAGGACCGCGGCGGCTGCCGCTGCCACGATCGGGGTGAGCCACCGCGACACTGATCGCCTGCTGCGGCGTTCGGCCAGATCGATCACCGACGCCGGCGGTGGGGCCGGTCGGGCCGGCACCGCAGGAGCGGCGATATCGGCGGCGATGGCCTGCCACAGGTGTTCCGGCGGTGCGGGCAGGCCGTTGAGGTCCTGGGCCTGGGAACCGATCTCGGCGACATGGCGCAGGGCGTCCATCTCGTTGCGGCAGGCGGCGCAGGACTCGAGGTGGTCGAGTTCGGTCAGCTCCTCGAGTTCTTCAGAGAGCGCGAGAAGGACCAGCCGATCGGGATCCAAATGGTGCACCGTCCACCTCCCAACGATGTCGCAGGCTTGCCATTCCTCGTCGGACATGGCTCTTGACCGTTCCGAGTGGCAGCCCGGTGGCTGCCGCTATCTGTGGATGAGTGAGATCGTCGAAGAACGCCAACTCCAGTGTGCGTCGCTGTTCCTCGGGCAGCCGCCCGAGCTCGTCGGCGACCACGAGGCGGTCGACGATCCGCTCCGGGCTCTCCGCGGCCTCCGGCGCCGGCTGCTGGTTCTGCACGGTCTCGGTGGTGCGCTGCTCGCGCGCTGCTGCCGCCCGGATCCGGTCCACCACCTTGCGCCGGGCGATGCCGAGCAGCCAGCCCAGCATCGTGCCGCGCTGCGGATCGAAACCGTCCCGGCCGTTCCAGGCTGCCACGAACGTCAGCTGGGTGACGTCCTCGGCGTCGGACCGGTTGCCCAGCAGACGCTGAGCCAGATACAGCACGGCCGCACCGTGCCGGTCATATGCCTCGCGCAGGGCTGTCTCGTCGCCGGCGCGCAACCGCTCGGCGAGCTCGTCGTCGGAGCTCATCGACCTCCTTTCCGATCATCAGGGCTCGCTGACTACTTCGTTGCCGGGGTGGCCGGCGGTTGCAGCTGATCCTTTTCGTCCGGGTGCATCCATGCGTCCCCGTCGCGGCGAAGGACAGGGCGTACGCAATCAACGACGATCACCCAGGAGATCCGATGCGCATTCTGCCCCTCGGTCGCGCCGCCGCTGTCGGTGCGGTGTCCCTGCTCGCCTTCGGCGGTGTCGCGGGACTGGCCACCTCGCCGGCGTATGCCAAGGCGAACTCGCAGGTATCGGTCGTGCACGGCATCCCGGGCCAGCCGGTGGACGTCTACGTCAACGGCGAGAAGACGATCCCGGACTTCCAGCCGGGCAAGGTCGCCGGCCCGCTCAGCCTGCCCGCCGGGCAGTACGACATCGCGCTGACCAAGCCCGGCGCGGCGATCGGTGACGCGCTGCTGACCGTGGACGACGCCGAGGTGCCCGGTGACGCCAACATCAGCCTGGTGGCGCACCTGAACGCGTCCGGGGAGCCGACGCTGACGCCGTTCGCCAACGACACCGCGAAGCTGGACGCCGGCAAGACCCGGCTGATCGTGCGGCACACCGCGGCCGCGCCCGCCGTGGACATCCGTGCCGGTGGCGAGCCGGTGTTCGAGGGTGTGACCAACGGCAAGGAGGGCAAGGCCGACCTGGACGCCGGCAGCGTCTCCGCCGACGTGGTGCTCGCCGGCACCGACACCCGGGTGCTCGGCCCGGCCGACCTGGACCTGGCCGAGGGCACCGCGACGATCGTCTACGCGGTCGGCTCGGCCGAGGACGAGACGCTCGACATCGTGTCGCAGAGCATCAAGGGCCTGCACTCGGCGCCGGGCGGTGTGCCCAGCGGTGACGGCGGCCGCGCCGACAGCGGCGCCCCGCTGACCTGGTACGGCGTCGGCGCGCTCGGCATCATGCTCGCCGCGTTCGGTCTGACCCGGCTGGTCACCGCCCGCCGATGAGCGTCTTTCTTCGAGGCACCACGTCCCGGCGCTCGCCGGGGCGTGGTGCCCTGCTCTCGCTCGTGCTCGGCGTCACGCTGGCCGTCACGGCCGGCGTGGCCGCCTGCCAGGCGCAGCCGGAGGAGGACTTCGGCACGCCGGCGGTCTCGCCACCGCCCTCCCCGCCGGCGTCTGCCGCGGCGGCGGGACGGGTACCGATCGCGGACGGCACGCTCCCGGCCGCCAGCGGCGCGGATGCGCCGGTCCGGTTGCGTTTGCCCGCCCTCGACCTGGACGCTGCTGTCGACGCGGTCGGCATCGAACCCTCGACCGGCGACTTCGCCGTCCCGCCCAGCGTTGACCGGGTGGGCTGGTACCGGTACGGACCCGGGTTCTCCGCCGAGGCGGGTTCGATCGTCATCGCCGGCCACGTGGACAGCGCGGCCGAGGGCGAAGGCGCGTTCTTCCGGCTCGGATCCCTCGACGCCGGCGACCGGGTGACCCTCGCCGGCGCGGACGGGCGCGAGCGGCAGTTCGAGGTCGTGGCCCGCAAACGGTACGAGAAGACGGCCATCCCGCTGCAGAAGTACTTTGCCCGTGACGGCGCCGTCCGGCTGACCCTGATCACCTGCGGCGGACCCTTCGACCCGCGGACGCGGCACTACCGCGACAACGTCGTGGTGACCGCGAATCTGCGGCCAGAGGGGTAATGACGCGACTGTGCGAAGTGGTCGTCGTGTGGCTGCGGAATCACTGGGTATTCCAGTGACGTAGCTGAAATCGACGATGAATGCGAGGTGGAACGGCGTGGCTGCCACCAAGACCGCCAAGAACCCGACGAGCCGCAATGACACCCCGAACACTCCTGGCGTGAGCGAGAGTGCGATCGCTGCGATGAAGGTGGG